>URJF01000020.1 GCA_900548085.1 uncultured Oscillospiraceae bacterium
CTGGTCTGTGGGATAACATTATCTATATGCCATGCACAGCAGAAAACAACTTTACTCCCGATCTGCCAAAGGAAGTTCCGGATGTAATTTACCTCTGCTTCCCTAACAATCCTACAGGTATGGTAGCTACAAAGGAGCAGCTCACAAAGTGGGTAAACTATGCTTTGGAGCACAAGTCTCTTATACTCTTTGACTCAGCATATGAGGCATTTGTCGTGGAAGATGATATTCCAAAGTCAATTTACGAAATCGAGGGCGCAAAGAAATGTGCAATCGAGCTTCGTTCTTTCTCAAAGACAGCAGGCTTTACAGGTATGAGATGCGGCTACACCGTAGTGCCTAAGGAGCTTGAGTTTGACGGCGTATCATTGAATCCTCTTTGGGCAAGACGCCAGGCTACAAAGTTCAACGGTGTCAGCTACATCACCCAAAGAGCTGCTGAGGCTATCTACACCGAAGAAGGCAAAAAGCAAATCAAAGAAACTCTCGCATATTACCAAAAGAATGCAAGAGTAATCTACGACGGACTTAAGGACGCAGGCTTTGAGTGCTACGGCGGTGTAAACTCACCATATGTATGGCTGAGAGTACCACAAGGTTACACAAGCTGGGAATTTTTCGATGAGCTTCTTGAGAAATGTCAGGTAGTAGGCACACCGGGCAGCGGTTTTGGTCCTGCCGGCGAAGGCTACTTCAGACTGACAGCTTTTGGCAACGACGAAAAAACTGTAGAAGCAATCGAAAGAATCAAGAGCGTCTACAAAAAATAATCACTAAATAATAAATTTCAAGCTAAGGAGATATAAACTTATGAAAAAGACAGAACAACTCTACGAAGGAAAAGCAAAGAAGGTATGGGCAACAGACGATGATAACATCGTAATCGTTGATTACAAAGACGATGCCACAGCATTCAACGGTATCAAAAAGGGTACTATCGTGGGCAAAGGCGTAGTAAACAACAAAATGTCAAACTATCTTATGCAAATCCTCGAAAAGCACGGAATTCCTACTCATTTTGTAAAGGAACTTTCCGACAGAGAAACAGCAGTAAAGAAAGTAAAAATCGTACCGCTTGAAGTTATTATACGCAACCGTGCGGCAGGCTCTATCTGCAAAAGATTAGGCCTGGAAGAAGGAATGGATTTTGTATGTCCTTCTATCGAATTTTCATACAAAGACGATGATCTCGGCGATCCATTGATTAACGGCTACCACGCAGTATCCTGCGGTTTTGCTACCAAAGAAGAAGTAGAAACAATCAAGGATATGGCATTTAAGGTAAACGATGTACTGAAAGAATATTTTGCATCCATCGGCGTTGAGCTTATCGACTTTAAGCTTGAATTCGGTAAAACTTCAGACGGCAAAATTGTGCTTGCTGACGAAATCAGCCCGGACACCTGTCGTTTTTGGGATATTAAGACACATGAAAAGCTGGACAAAGACCGCTTCCGCAGAGATATGGGTGGCGTAGAAGAAGCTTATGCAGAAATGATGAAGAGAGTAGGACTTGACTAATGGCAAACAACACCTATAACTCCCCTTTCAACGCTCGCTATGCAAGCAAAGAAATGCAATACATATATTCTCCCGATTTCAAATTCAAAACCTGGAGAAAACTGTGGATTGCACTGGCAGAAGCAGAACAAGAATTGGGACTCGATATTACAGACGAGCAAATCGCAGAGCTTAAGGCTCATGCAGAAGATATTAACTACGAGGTGGCACAGGAATACGAAAAGAAATTTCGCCACGATGTTATGAGTCATGTGCACGCATATGGTGAGCAGTGCCCTAACGCAAAAAAGATTATTCATCTCGGTGCAACAAGCTGCTATGTGGGTGACAACACCGATGTAATCACAATGAGCGAGGCACTTAAGCTCATCAAGAAAAAATTGGTTAATGCTATAGCATCTGTCGCAAAATTTGCAAACGAATACAAGGATATGCCTTGTCTCGGATTCACACACTTTCAGCCTGCACAGCCTACTACAGTGGGCAAGAGAGCAACACTTTGGCTTATGGATCTCGTTATGGACTATAACGAAATCTGTCATGTTATGGACTCTCTTATGCTCCTTGGCTCTAAGGGCACAACAGGAACACAAGCCTCATTCCTTGAGCTGTTTGACGGTGATCACCAAAAGTGCAAGGATTTGGACAAAAAAATTGCAGAAAAAATGGGCTTCAAATCCTGCTTCCCTGTAAGCGGTCAGACATATGCAAGAAAGATGGACACCATTGTATGCAACTGCTTGGCATTGATTGCACAGTCCTGCTGCAAATTCTCAAACGACCTCCGACTTCTCCAGAATCTCAAGGAGATTGAAGAACCTTTTGAAAAGAACCAAATCGGTTCCTCTGCCATGGCATACAAGCGCAATCCTATGCGCAGCGAGCGTATCGCATCACTTTCAAGATATGTTATGATAGATGCCCTTAATCCTGCATGGACAGCATCTGCACAGTGGTTTGAAAGAACACTTGACGACTCAGCTAACAAGCGTGTGTCTATAGCAGAAGCATTTTTAGCTACCGACGGAATTCTTGACCTCTATATCAATGTAACGAGCGGTCTTGTTGTTTATCCAAAGGTTATTGAGACTCGCCTTATGAGCGAACTTCCGTTTATGGCTACAGAAAATATTATGATGGATGCCGTAAAGAAGGGCGGAGACAGACAGGAGCTCCACGAGAGAATTCGTCAGCACTCTATGGCTGCCGGCGCCGTGGTTAAAGTTGAAGGTGGAAAGAACGACCTTGTGGACAGAATCGCCGCTGACCCTGCATTTATGACTACTAAGGAAGAAATACTTGCTATTCTTAAGCCTGAAAACTTTGTAGGTCGTGCTCCGGAACAAACCGCAGACTTCCTTAACGAAGTTATCAAGCCGATTTTGGACGAGAACCAAGATCTCCTTGGAATAGATGTAGAAATCAATGTATAATTGACTAAATAATTTACAGCCGGTGAAATCATCGGCTGTTATTTTTTGAGGTGAAAATATGACAGAAACAGAAAAAATGGAAAAAGGTCTTGTTTACGACTGCTCGGCAGAAGAAATTATGAGCGTACAGACCGGCTTCGTAAAATATATGAAAGAGTACAATACTCTGGGATTAGGTGACGAAAAAAGAATGGAGGAGCTTATGCCTCTTATGTTCGCCGAAGTCGGACCGAACACATATATACAGCCTCCATTTTATGCTAACTGGGGCGGTGCTCATGTGCATTTCGGCGAATGGGTATATGCTAATTTTAATCTTACATTAGTTGATGACGGACATATCTATATAGGCGACCACACTATGATAGGACCCAATGTCACCATTGCTACCGCAGGCCATCCTATACTCCCCGAGCTCAGGGAAAAAGAAATGCAGTACAATGTAGATGTCAAAATCGGCAGAAACGTGTGGATAGGCGCCGGTGCAATAATCGTGCCCGGAGTAACTATCGGCGACAACACTGTTATCGGCGCCGGCTCAGTAGTAACAAAGGACATTCCTGCCAATGTCGTAGCGGTCGGAAATCCATGCAGAGTAATGCGAGAAATAAATGACCACGACAAAGAATACTACTACAAAGACAAAAAAATAAACTACTAAAAAATCTCACGGTTCAAGTTTTAGAACCGTGAGATTTTTTAGTATTCTTTTGAATATTTATTTTGACTAAAGTAAAATTACTTAGGTAAATACAATCAATGTAAAGCCTTCCACAAAATCTTTTACTTTATGGTTGAAAAATGTTGAGGAGGTTTTGAAAAATTCTGTAAGGTGGCGGGCTATGTCAAAATTCATCAGCTTATAAGCAACCAGTGCAATAACTGCAACAGATATCATAATCTTAGCGGTTTTCTTCAAGCGAAACATCCTTTCTTACTATTAGCAACAATATACTTTACAAACTAATCGTAACATAGAATAGATATCCTGTCAAGAACAAAAATGTTCCAAAATGTATTTAATACCAATACATTTTGGAACAACATTATTTTTCTAAGCTTCGGAGCAAAGAAATTTCTTCCTTATAGCCCGATAATTCATTTGGAGTTTCGAGGAACATAGGTAAATTTTTAAGTACAGGATGATTTACTATATTTTCAAAGGTATCCGTACCCAGCGAGCCACAGCCGATTTTTTCATGACGATCCTTGTGTGAGGCAAAAGGATTTTTTGAATCATTCAGGTGGAGCGCTTTCAGTCTGTCTAATCCTATAATTCTGTCGAACTCGTTAAGGACAGCATCCAAATCATTCTTTATATCATATCCGCCATCGTAGACATGGCAGGTATCGAGACACACGCCCAACTTTTCATCCAAATCTACCCTGTCGATTATCTCTCTCAACTCGTCAAAGGTTTTGCCGATTTCAGAACCTTTGCCGGCCATAGTTTCGAGCAAAACCGTGGTGGTCATATCCTCGTACAGTATTTCGTTCAATGCGCCGGAAATATAATCAATACCGACCTCTGCGCCCTGTCCTACATGTGAACCGGGATGAAAATTATACAACTGATTAGGTATCAGCTCCATACGGGAAATGTCGTCTTTGAATGTATCCAGTGCAAACTGTCTGACCTCCGGCTTTGCTGAGCATAGATTAAGAGTATATGGTGCGTGAGCAAGTATTGTGCCAAAATCGGACTCCTTGCGCAAAGCCATAAATCTGTTTACATCATCAATATCAATCGCCTTTGCTGTTCCTCCACGAGGATTGCGTGTAAAAAACTGAAAGGTATTTGCGCCGATGCTCTCAGCGGTTTTGAACATATTACAAAAACCTTTTGAGGCGGAAAGATGTGCGCCTAAAACAAGCATTGTATCACTCCTGATTTTGATTTTTTATTATGTCTTCGTCTGCTTTGCCGCTCATTATGTACTCTAACAAATTGGCAACGCAACCGTGATTGCAGTGACAAGCCTCAAACTTGCATATCTTGTGAATAGCCTTAGGTGCTTGACCGGCACAGGCAGGGAGGCCTACAGTCTTTAGCATATCCCAATCGTTGTAGTAATCACCGATGGCAGCCACATGGCTCTTTTCGATATGGAGCATATCGGCGAGTTTCATTATACCCACGCCTTTATGTGTACCCTTTTGAAGCATCTCAAAAGAAAAGTCGGAGGAGGACATAAAGTTAGCGTCAGGATTTTCCATAGAACGGACAATATCCTTGAGCTTTCCGAGAGTGATAGGATTGGACCAAAAAATAACCTTCATCCATCCTTCATCGGGAATATCATCAACAGACTTAACAAACTCATGGGGCGCTTTGTCAAAATACATAGTACTCTTAGCCAACAAGCCACTCTTCACTATATACACATAGTCATCAAAATACACACCTATATCAACGCTCTTGAATAAATCGTCAAATGTCGTTGCTATGTATTTCACAAAATTTCTGCCCTTTTCGCCGATTGTGCTGCGCCACAGCATTTTACGCTGATTATAATCATACAAGCCGGCACCATTAAGAACAATGGCAGGTTGATTAGGTGTAATACGATTATAGTTTCGTTCAAGACTGGACTGAAGTCTGCCGGAGGCGAGTGTAAAATTTCCGCCTCTGTCGGTAAACTCTTTTATTGCGTTGTAATTTCTCTTTGGTAATTTTCTTATTTTGTTATTAAGTGTTCCGTCGATATCGGACACTACGAGCCAATCTTCAAATGTTCTTTCCATTATTTTCTCCTACAGATTTGTTGTGTTTTAGTTTGGTTAAAAATTTAGTAAAATATTCGGGCAAATCGGATTCAAACTCCATATACTCATTAGTAATCGGATGGACAAAGCCTATCTGCTTTGCGTGGAGGCACTGACCGTTCAACTCGGTAATAACTTTTTTAGGGCCATACACGGAATCACCGGCAATGGGATGTCCGATAAATGCCATATGCACTCTGATTTGGTGAGTTCTTCCTGTCTCGAGAACACACCTGATATGAGTGAAACTGCCAAAACGCTGAAGGACCTTGTAATGAGTGGTTGCCGGCTTAGAGTTAGTATAAACCACAGCCATCTTTTTTCTATCCTTAGGGTTTCTGCCTATGGGTTGGCATATTGTACCCTCGTCGTCTTTAATATTCCCATAGACCACAGCCTCGTACGCACGAGTAAAAGAGTGTTCTTTAATCTGCTCTGCCAATCCGATATGGGCGGCATCCGTCTTTGCTACAATAAGTAAACCGGAGGTGTCCTTGTCGATACGATGGACTATTCCGGGACGGATAACACCGTTGATACCCGATAGTGAGTCGCCGCAATGATGCATAAGGGCATTAACCAATGTTCCGTCATAATTTCCGTTAGCAGGGTGAACAACCATTCCCTTAGGCTTATCCACCACCAACAAATATTCATCCTCGTACACAATGTCGAGAGGTATATCCTGAGCCTCAATATCGAGAGGTTTTGCGTCGGGGACGAAAACTTTTATTTCATCCCCTTCCCTACATTTATAATTCTTAGTAATCGGTTTAGCTCCACAGGTAACATTTCCATCTGAAAGCAAATGCTGGATACCCGAGCGAGTAAAGCCGTCCATACTGTCGGCGAGAAGCTTATCGACTCTCGTGCCGGCAGTCTCTTGGGATACTAAAAAGCAAAAATCATTCGCCATTTTTTTCTCTCCTGCTGCTTTTGAAAATATCCCACACCAAATAACACACAAGCACCGCTGCACCGAGAGTTACGGCGCAGTCGGCAATATTAAATACGGCAAAGTCTACAAACACAGGCTCGATAAAATCCACCACATGTCCGAATCTGACACGGTCAATCAAATTACCTAATCCGCCTGCCACAATAACTCCGAGAGACCAATACAGCCACAAATTTTTGCAGCGGTTGGTGTAGAGATAAACGAGGACAGCCACGCAAACTACTGCGGTCAGAGTTACAAACAGCCATCTGCCGCCGGACAGCATAGAAAATGCCATACCGGTGTTGCGAGCATAGCGAAACTGTATCACACCGGGGATAAATGTTTTTATCTCACCGGAGGAAAGATACTTTTCGGAAATATATTTTGTAATTTGGTCAAATGCAACAATAAGAACAATCATAATGCTGCAGGATATATGTTTTTTTGTATGCATACTTTCCCTCAAAAACGAGTAAAAAGGGCGGCAACTGTCGCCCTTTTATTAGATTATAATTCTGCCATTGTATCGGCACATTCTTTACAAAGAGTCGGATGGTCGTGATTGCAGCCTACTGTAGTAGAGAACTTCCAGCAGCGTTCACACTTTTCGCCCTCTGCCTTAGAAGTGCTGACGGAGAGTCCGTCCACATCTCCCTTAACATCACCTTCGCCGGACTTAATTTCAACAGCGGAAGTAATAAAGATTTCAGGCAATGCATCAAGCTCACTGTTAAGGAATTCTGCCAACTCACCGTCTGCAAAGAGAGTAACCTTAGCCTCAAGCGGCTTGCCGATTTTCTTATCCTTACGAGCAAGCTCAAGAGCTTTTTGAACATCTGTCCTTATCTCATGGATTCTGTCCCACTTAGCAATAAATGCCTCGTCAATGTCAATATAACCTGATGTCGGAATATCATTGAACAACGGTGAACGAGCATCTCTGGAAGAATCGTGCTTCATAGCCTTCCAAATCTCATCACAAGTGAAAGCAAGAATAGGAGTTAGAACAAGTGTAAGAGCGTCAAGCACCTTGTACAGAACGGTCTGTGCTGCTCTTCTTGTCTTAGAATTAGGAGCAGAGGTGTAGAGTCTGTTCTTGAGCACATCAAAGTAGAAGTTACTCATATCAACTACACAGAAATTATGAAGTGCATGAGCTGTGGTATGATATTCATACTCGTCATAGCCTGCACGGGCCGTCTCGATAACACGGTCGAGTTTCATAAGAGCGTACTTATCAAGTTCTTCAAGCTCTTCGTTAGGAACAATATCCTTATCGGGATCAAAATCATAGAGGTTGCCAAGGCAATATCTCGCTGTGTTTCTGATCTTTCTGTAGTTATCACTGATTTGCTTAAGAATTTCGGGGCTGATACGAATATCGGAATGATAATCTGCGCTTGCTACCCAAAGTCTGAGAATGTCGGCACCGTACTTGTCAACAATTTCCTGTGGGTCCACGCCGTTTCCGAGAGACTTGGACATCTTTCTGCCCTCGCCGTCAACAGTCCAGCCGTGAGTAATAATCTGCTTATACGGAGCACTGTTACCCTCTGCAACAGAGGTAAGAAGTGAAGACTGGAACCAGCCTCTGTACTGGTCTGCACCCTCGAGATAAACATCTGCAGGGAACTTGAGGTATCCTCTCTTGCGGCAAACCGCAGCATGGGAAGAACCTGAGTCAAACCATACATCCATAATATCTTTTTCTTTTTCAAAGCCATTAGCCTTGCCGCAATGAGGGCACTTGAAGCCGTCAGGCAAGAAATATTCGGCATCGTGAGCGTACCAAGCGTCAGAGCCTTCCTCGCCGAAAATATCCGAAACTTTGTTCATAATACCTTCGTCGATAATCTCCTTGCCGCAATCCTTACAATATACAACAGGAATAGGTACGCCCCATTTTCTTTGACGGGAGATACACCAGTCTGCACGTTCCATGACCATGGACTGAAGTCTATCCTTGCCCCATTCAGGATACCATTTTACATCCTCGGCAGCCTTAACGGCAGCGTCCTTAAAATCGTCTACTGAGCAGAACCACTGACTCGTAGCACGGAAAATAACAGGTTTATGACATCTCCAGCAGTGAGGATACTGGTGCTTAATCTTCTTTAATGCGAACAGAGCACCGATTTCATCAAGGTACTGTGCAATAGGCTTGTTTGCTTCCTCTGTGGTGAGACCTGCAAACTGACCTGCTTCTTCTGTAAGAACGCCCTTATCGTCAACAGGAACAACGATAGGAATTTCGGGATATTTTTTACATACAATAAAGTCGTCAACACCGTGACCGGGAGCAGTGTGTACACAACCGGTACCGCTTTCGAGAGTTACATGGTCGCCGACAATAACAAATGAAGTTCTGTCGATGAAAGGATGAGCAGTTTTCATATATTCAAGCTCACTGCCCTTTATAACTCCGACAGTCTCATAATCGGTAATACCTGCATCCTCCATAGCCGTAGCAGCAAGGTCTGTAGCCATTACATAATACTCGCCGTTAGCCTTGAGCAAAGAATACTCATAATTAGGACCGACACAAATAGCCACATTGGCAGGCAAAGTCCAGGTTGTTGTTGTCCAAATGACAAAATATGTTTTGTCCAAATCCGCACCGAGAGCACTGAGCTTGCCCATATCGTCGGTAACCTTAAACTTAACATAAATAGAATGGCAAGGATCCTCTGCGTACTCAATCTCTGCCTCTGCCAAAGCAGTATTACAGTCTGAGCACCAATATACAGGCTTAAGTCCCTTGTAAATATAACCCTTTGATGCCATGGCAGCGAACACCTTAATTTGTTCCTGCTCAAATTCTTTTTTAAGAGTGATATATGGGTTATCCCATTCACCGATTACGCCAAGTCTCTTAAAGCCTTCTCTCTGAATGTCGACATAGCTCAAAGCTGTTTCACGACAAATCTTACGAAGCTCCAAGTCGGTGATATTGCTTTCTGCTGTTATGCCTGCTTTCTTTCTGGCAGCAAGCTCTGTAGGCAGACCGTGAGTATCCCAGCCGGGAACATAAGGTGATTTAAAGCCGGTCATATTCTTATATCTTACGATAAAGTCCTTAAGTGTCTTGTTAAGTGCGTGACCGATATGGATAGAACCGTTTGCATACGGAGGGCCGTCATGCAACACGAACAACGGTTTTCCCTCATTATGCTCCATAAGTGCCTCATACTGTTTGTTGTCGTACCAACTCTTGAGAAATTCGGGCTCTCTTTGTGGGAGAGACGCTCTCATAGGAAAGTCGGTCTTTGGTAAATTTAATGTTTCATTATAATCCATCAATCTGTTCTCCTTGATTATGTTATGTAGTCAGTTACTTTTTCTTTTTGAAGAAGCCCTTAAATTTAGGCTCATCACCGTCAGTTTCGTCATCGTCCTCAGGCGGAACTAATGATATTGTCTCTGTGCGGTCACCCGGGTGTTCTTCTCTTTTTATATTAAAATATGATTCAAAAGGCTGTTCATCGTCTGTATCGAACAATGACTCCTCATGTTCCATCTGTGCATCCTCTTGTATTTCGGGGACATAGGTCTTGTCTTCTTCTACAGGAGTAATTTCATTCTGCGAAAAGGCTTCTACAGCAGCCATAGGGTCCGGTGTCTCTTTGTCATCGTAAGGTGCTTTTTCCTCGGTAAGAACAAAATCTTCCTTGTTTTCCATTACAGGTTTCTCTGCCTTTTCAGCCGGCTTTTCGACGGCTTCTGCAACAGGTTCGGATTCTTTCTTTTCCTCAACAGGCGTTTCCTCTGCTGCGGGCTCTGCCGGAGCTTCTTCCTCAGGCATATCAGGAACATCCAATACTACCTCGTCGGGAATTGCCTTTTCCATTTCATCAATCTCGCCGATAAGGTTATCAACATCAGACTGAGCAGAATCTATATCTTTTTTGTTTTTGTCCGTTTCTTCATCGGAGGTGTCGAGATTAGCACTGCCGAGAATGTCAAGCTGCTTGCCGTAAAGGTCCTTCAGTCTGCCAATAAAATCTGCGGCATCTTTCTTAAGAGTAGCAATAAGAATGTCATATGCCTCTTTTTCCTGCTTCGACTTAGTAATCAAATCTTCTGAAATTTCTTTTGCTTGGTCAAGAACATTCTTTGCTACGGACTTTGATGAGTTTATTGCATCATTAGCTTTTGTTTGAGCGTCAAGAATTATCTGTCGAGCCTCTTTTGTCTTATCATTGATGAGCTTAGAAGAATAAGCTCTCGCCTCGCTGATAATTTTTTCGGACTGAGCGTTAGCGTCGTCTGTGGTAGTCTTTGCTGTCTTTTCACTCTGTGCTATGAGTGCGGCTGCCTTTTCTTCGGACTCTTTCTTAATCTTATCAGCCATTTTTTCGGCAGTAATGAGTGCCGATTTAATTGAGTTTTCTTCTGCTCTGTATTCTTCTATCTTAGTGGCAAGCACCTCCATCTTATGATAGAGGTCATCGCTCTCGCTGGCATATGCCTCTATAGTAGATGCGGCCTGGTTAATTATATCATTTACCTGGTCAATGCTGTAGCCGTTTGGCACAACTGCAAACTCTGTTTTTCTCAAATTTGCTGAACTTATCATTTATCATATCCTCCTAATATCATCAATTACATAAACATACCGTTATTTTCTAATTCATCTATCAAATCGCCCATAACGTCTACATTGTACGGGGTAATGATATAGGTGGAATTAGCAACACGCTTAATTTGGCCGTTGTTGGCATAAGCAACACCTGACAAAAAGTCGAGCAGTCTGCGTGCCACATCACGATTTGTGCTCTCAAGGTTGAGAACAACCGTTCTCTTTTCATTAAGATTGTCAGCAATGGCTGCTGCCTCCTCATACCTCTCCGGCTTAACAAGAACGACCTGAAGCTGTGCTGTGGTGTGAATGTTCACAACCTTATCGCTCTTTTGGCGGCGCATAGAACGCTCCTGGCGTTCTTCTCTCTCCGCACGCTCCATTCGCTCTGCGGAGTGTGATCTCTCCGGCTTTGCCAATGGTGCAGAAAAAGATTTGTTGTCGTCGTAATATTCATCAAAATCATCGTCGTCATTGTCGGCAATAATTTCTTTTACTTTGTCAAATAAACTCATCTCTCTTACCTCACTTAAAAATATTTTCTGGCTCCGAAAATAGCAGAACCCACTCTCACGATATTGGACCCTTCCATAATAGCCGACTCGTAGTCTGCGCTCATACCCATAGAAAGGATTTGCATATCTATATTATCTATTCTTTTGTCTCTAATGTCAACAAATGATTTGTGCATAGAGGCAAAATATTTTCTCACTTCGGCGTCATTATCACATATTGGCGGGATTGTCATAAGACCTTTTACTTTAATATTATCGAGCTCGGATATTTCGCACAAAAGCTCCTCCAAATTCTCAATAAATATACCGCTCTTTGAGTCCTCCTTGCCGATATTAACCTCTACCAAAACATTAGTGGTAACATCGTGCTTTTTTGACTCCTTGGATATTTCCTTAGCGAGTTTTACGGAATCGACGGATTCTATCATATCCACCTTGCCGGCTATATATTTTACCTTATTAGTTTGCAGATGACCGATAATATGTTTTTCTACTCCGTCCAGGTGTAAGCTGTCGATTTTGCCGATATATTCCTGAACTCTGTTTTCGCCAATAAGGTCTGCACCCAAGTCGAGAACAGGGTTAATATACTCCGACTCAACAGTCTTTGTTACACACATCAGCCTTACATCCTTTGGGTCTCTGCCTGCCTTGACGGCAGTCTCGGCAACATCATCCCGTATTCGCTTATAGTTATCTATAGTAGATTGTATTCGCTTTTCATCAGGTATAAACTTTTCCATCGTCAAGATCCTTTCCTTGAGTAATTATTTTATCATACAGGCGTATGCCCTTTTCATTTTCGGGGTCATAAGAAAGGAGAACATAATCATCATCCGTGAATATAACATCTGCCTCTCTGAATTTTACCTGGCTGGAAATGAGTGCGTAAACACCTTTTTTGCCTTTATATACATGAAGTGCCTCGGTAGGTACTTTTATGCCGGTATAGGATTTGTACCTAATTTCAATTTCGCTGCTCCGCAAAGCCGCAATCTTATCATTCATATCATCGCTCTCAAGAACAAGAACAGTCTGCTTTGAGCCGGGAGTAAGCTCTGCACCGGACACAATTTTCATATCTACGGTGGAATTATCTTCTTTCAGCGCAACGCTGACAGTTTGTCCGTCGGCAAGAGATTTTACAGAATCACCGTCAACCACAGCCAACATATACCAATTATAAGCTGTAACGAGCTTGCCCAAATTCTTTGAGGTACTGCCGGTATCGGAAGTTTTTCTAATTTTTTTGATTGCAGATGTAACCTGCTTCGGCGACATATCAGTCACCTTAGAATAATCAAATGTGCCTTCGTATCCATCGGTATATGTACTGAAAATGCCAGACGAATTTGTCTTTATGCTTCTGATGGGCTGTGACACCGAATATGACTCAATTTTACTTTGAAGCTCTGAAATAATGGGAGTAAAGTTTATGCTCTCTCCAATGATAAGCTGACGCTTAATCAAGTTGCCGTTAAGGTCCGAAGAGGCAGCAGAAATATCTGTATTAGTGCGTAGACTGCGAATATAATCATTCAGACACTCATCAATATTTTCGTTAAGTGACTCAACATTTGCTGCCTGACCTACTGTCTGGGACTGTAGGTTTTCATAATACTCAAGCTCTTTTTTAGCAGACAAATATTTCAAATAATTTGATGCCTCGTCCTGAGAAGAAAATACATAGCCGACCTTGCCGTCTTTTTTTATTTTAGCGCCGCTGTCATCGGATGCGACCGTAACACCGTCGGAGGCATTAGTCACAACCTGCTCCTGTCTCACAACGAGAGCGTCTGCATCAATCTTTTCGTACACAGTGGAGGTAACAGCAGTCTGGGTAACGAGGTCAATATGAGTTACGGAATAAACCTCGTACGATACATAAATCAGTACAAGAACCAATGCAATAATTATGGCTACATTGTCTTTTCGCAATTTTTTCATACTGTACTCCTTTCTGTTATTTCAAAAAATTCTTTGCAAGCGTAATCGCTTTTTCATTCAACTCACTGCGGGACATTTCATCGGCACACAGCCAAGTGATACTGTCATTGCGTCTGAACCAAGTTAGCTGGCGCTTAGCATATCTGCGAGTTTCTCGCTTTAGGTTTTCGACAGCATCGTCTAAAGAAATTTGACCGTCGAAGTATGGATACAGCTCCTTGTGACCTATGGCCTGTTTAGAGGTGGAAGAGGTGTTACGGCGCATACGCTCCGCCTCCTCCGTCAATCCGTTGTTGAGCATTGAGTCCACACGGGTATTTATTCTGTCATACAAATTTTGTCTGTCGGCATATGTAATGCCTATATATAAAGCGTCATACGGTGATGGCTTGACGGTGGAATTGTTGTTTTGTTCCGTCTTTGTGGTGCCGCCCTCAGCCAGTTCTATGGCTCGTATAACTCTCTTTTTGTTGTTGGGGTGAATGTCTTGAGCCGCCTTTATGTCTGCATTGCACAGTCTTTTGTACAACTCATCACATGACATTTTGTTGAGTTCTTCTCTGAGGGCGGTGTCGGCACCAACCTCCGAAAACTCTATATTTTTCACGAGACTGTCCACAAACAAACCCGTTCCGCCTACAATAATCGGAACATTGCCTCTGTGGGAGATATCCGTGATAAGTGCTTTAGCCCTAAACACAAAGTCTGCCACCGAAAACTGTTGGGTGCTGTCCAAAAATTCTGTCAGGTGGTGAGGTATCCCCTGCTGTTCATCGGCAGTAGCAACCGCAGTAGCAATGGGCATATCTCTGTACACCTGCATTGAGTCGGCAGAAATTATCTCGCCACCTACAGCCTTTGCTATTTCTACTCCGAGTGCGGTTTTGCCTGAGGCAGTAGGACCGACAACACAAATTATCTTTGTCTTTTCCATAATCTACTGTATCCTGCCGAACTGCTTTTCTATCTCATACTTGGACATTTTTATCATAACCGGTCTGCCGTGGGGGCAATATCTTATGTTGGGCATAGACAGCAGTTTTTTTATAAACAGCTCCTGCTCGGCAGGGGTAGTTGTGTCGCCCGCTTTTACTGCGGCACGGCAGGCGGTGGAATGAAAAATCCAGTCCATCTGCTCCGGAGTAATATCCGTCTTTCCATCCAACAGCTTTTGGGCTGTCTCACAAATCAAGTCTTTTATGTTTTCGCCGTTCAATACAGACGGACACTCTCTTACTATAACAGTATCGGAGCCAAAATCTTCTATTGCAAATCCACACTTTGCATACAAATCCAGATTGTCGCAAACGGCATTATATTCCTCCGGTGACAATCTAACCGCTACCGGCTCCAAAAGGAGCTGAGAGTTAATCTCGCTGTCCTTCAGTCTTTCATAATTCATTCGCTCATGGGCTGCGTGCTTGTCCACAAAGTACAAGTCATTGTCTATCTCCACGATTATATAAGTCTTAAATGCCTGACCGACAACCCTAAAATCAGGCAAAATGACAGACTTTTCCTCTGCTTTTACGCTGCAGTTATTCTTTGAGGTAACAGGCTTGTCTTCTCTTTTAATAAATTTTGTCTCCGCCGAGGCAAAATCTGCTTTTGGTTCTTCAGGTTCAACCGATTTTTGAACAGAAAATGTCGGGGACGCCGATTCTTCTGCTTTTTTCTCGTTATCGGGTTTAACCTTATATTCCGATGCCGGTGCGGCAACCTGCCAAAAGATGTCGGGATTGACCTTCTGCTTAAATTCCATTTGCTGTGGCTTATCGCTGTCTCGTGTAACAAAATCGAGTTTGCCGCTGACAGTAGTTTGCATAGGTTTTTTGGGGATAATATGTGCCTCTTTAGGCGTATCGCCTGTGGCAATAGCATTCTTGACCCCATAATATACCAATTCGAAAATCTGCTTTTCGTTAGCAAATCTGACCTCTGTCTTAGCCGGATGTACATTCACATCCACAAAAGACGGATCACATTCAATATTGAGCACTCCGCCGGGGAAGTGACCTACCATAATAGAATTGCGATATGCCTGCTCCAATGCCGCCATAACCGTGTTAGACTTAACCAAACGAGAGTTGATGAAAAAGAATTGCATTGCTCTGCTCTTTCGCCCCGCCGACGGCTTTGTAACAACACCGCTCAGATGCATATTGTTAATCCTATAGTCCACATCAACAAGAGAGGTTGCAAAATCTCTGCCAAACACCGAGTACACAACACTCTTTAAGTCGCCGTTGCCGGAGGTAACAAGAGTCTGCTTGCCGTCACGAATAAACCTAAATGCAATATCGGGATGGCTGATAGCCATACGGTCCACTATTCCGGACACTGCATTTCCCTCAGTAACATCTTTCTTTAGGAATTTCATTCTCGCAGGTGTATTGTAGAATATGTCACGAACTACAAATGTAGTTCCGTCAGGACAACCGGCATCTGAAAAATCTACTTCTTCTCCCCCTGCAATCTCGTATCTTGTGCCGAGATTTTCGTCTCTCGTCTTTGTTAGGAGTTCAACTCTCGACACTGCGGCGATAGATGCCATAGCTTCACCTCTAAAACCGAGAGTGCCTATGGAATTTAGGTCGTCGCTGATTTTTATTTTACTTGTGGCGTGTGACACAAACACCTTTTTTATTTGGTCCTTAGCGATACCGCAACCGTCGTCGGTAATGCGGATATATGTAGAGCCGCCGTGTTTTATCTCGACAGTAATATTTTTGGATCCGGCATCCACCGAATTTTCAATCATCTCTTTTACTACAGATGATGGGCGTTCTACTACCTCGCCTGCTGCAATGAGCTGATACACCGACTTAGGCAAAACATTTATTACGGGCATTGTGTCACTTCCTTTCGTTAATTATGATAATTCTTCTGCTTTTTTCTTCAAATCATAGAGAGTCTGCATAGCCTCGATAGGCGTAAGGGTGTTTATGTCTATCGCCTTTAGCAGCTCCAACATTTCGTCCGAGGACTGAGTTTTGAAATTATATTGAATTTCGCTGTCGTCAGGTTCTTCCTCAACCGCATCCTCGGCTTTAAATTCAATATCTATCTTGTTGGCTTCCAAATCCTTTAGGATAACCTTTGCTCGCTTAATGACTGCATTTGGTATCCCAGCCAGCTTTGCTACCTCTATACCGAAGCTCTGATCTGCGCCGCCGTGAACAATACGGCGGAGAAATGTAATATCATCGCCACGCTTCTTTACTGCGATAGAGTAGTTATTGATGCCGTCAAGAAGCCCCTCCATAGCGGTCAACTCGTGATAGTGAGTGGCAAACAGTGTCTTTGCACCTATTTTTTTTACTACATATTCCAGAACGGCACGGGCAATGCTCATTCCGTCAAAGGTAGATGTGCCTCGTCCTATCTCATCTAAGATAATCAGTGAATCGGATGTAGCATTCTTAAGTATGGTGGAAACCTCATTCATCTCTACCATAAAGGTAGACTGACCTGTAGCCAAATCGTCAGATGCGCCTACTCTGGTGAATATTGCATCTACTACAGAAATCTTAGCACTGCTTGCGGGCACAAACGAGCCTATCTGTGCAAGAAGTGTAATCAGTGCAGTCTGTCGCATATATGTGGACTTACCTGCCATATTGGGGCCGGT
>URJF01000021.1 GCA_900548085.1 uncultured Oscillospiraceae bacterium
CTTCGGTACAAACGACCTTACTCAGATGACTTACGGCTTCAGCCGTGACGATGCCGGTAAGTTCCTTGATGCTTACTATGATGCTAAGATCTTTGAGAACGATCCGTTCGCAAAGCTTGACCAAGAAGGTGTTGGTCAGCTCATGAAGATGGCTGTAGAAAAGGGTAAGGCTACTCGTCCTTCTCTCCACTGCGGTATCTGCGGTGAGCACGGCGGTGACCCATCATCTGTTGAGTTCTGCCACAATATCGGTCTCGATTATGTATCTTGCTCACCATTCAGAGTTCCTATTGCTCGTCTTGCTGCTGCACAGGCTGCAATCAAGGCAGGCAAGTAATTCATAATTACTACTGATACTACAAAACAGGAGCGCTTCGGCACTCCTGTTTTTTGTGTAATTGAGTATAAATAAAAAAGCCAAAGACGCTAAATTCCGGCATCGTTGGCTTTTTATTATTTCTTTATGAATTTTGCTATCATTGGTTTTATGTATATTTGGTAAACATCTTTCATTCCTCTTCTGTTTAGGAGGGTGTTGATTACCAAAAATTCTATTACTGTTATGAGTGTGGTTATTACTGCATAGATTATCCAATCTTTGACGCTGTTTATGCTGTCATAAGGTATCCATTTTACTGATACGTAAACTGTTGCAATGCCGATAATGTTTATTAGGTATCTAAAGGCAACCTTTTTTATATCCCATTTGATAATATTTTTTGAGAGATAGTATATGTAGTCAATACTTCTGTATGCCATTGCTATCAGAGTACCTATACCGACGCCGACAATTCCGTATTTGTGTACCAGCAGCAGTGATATAACAATGTTTATTATTGCCTCAATAAAGCAGTTCCTTGTGGTCTGCCTAAAGTGACCGGCAGCATAAATTATGCATGTGTACGAGCAGCGAATACAGTATATTCCTCTGGCAAGAATTGCGATAATTGCATACAGGGGTATAATGTAGTTTGCATCCGTAATGTCCGCAGTATATATTCTGATAAAAGGCAAAATCATATGATATGCAACGGTAAACAGTATGAATATGATTATCGTGTACAGATAGTCAAAGGCTATGTAACTGCGTTTTAGGTTATCATATTCCTTTTTCGCTATCATATTGCCAAATGCGGCAGAAACGCCGTTAGTAAGCGTGGAACACAGTGAACTCAGTCCGTCCAAAATCATTGCATATACTGAGTATATGGATACCTGAACAACACCTGAGAATATGGTTAGCAGCGCAACATCGGCATTGCTGTGTATAAATGCCGCAATGTGCTGACCTAAGCCGTCCCATTTGTCACTGAGCAGCTTTTTGTTGCGAGATACAGATGAGGAAATTTTATATCTTCGCCTTGCATACAGGCAGAATACAATGGGTATGCATATCAGTGCCACAGTGCTGGAGCCTTTTACAATGAAAACATTGCAGTTCAGCTTTACGAAAATTAGCACAAATACAGTGCTGAAAATATTTGCTACAGTTTTTGTTATATTGACTATATATGCTCTTTGGTCAGCCTGAATAAGACAGCGAGCAGATATACCAAAGAGGTACTGAGTCAGCGTAATCGCTGATATAATCAGTATCAGCTTGATAATGGTATGGGAGGCAAAGTCACTCTTTGCAAACATAGGATAAAACACACAGAGCAGTGCTATATATCCTACTGAGAAAGCAGCAATACCGTTAAAAAACTTTTTTGATTCTTTGTATATTTGGCTCGTTTTTATTTGGTCTTCATTAGCCAAAGACTCATAGTATTTGACGATTACAACATTGCATACCCCTGACTCTAACAGCGAAACATAGGACAAAAACTGCGTTATAGAGTTTATCAGTCCGTTCATAGCCGAACCAAAGGTAGACATAATCAGCTTTGGTACTATAAAGTTAACCAAAACCATTACTACCTGGTAGATGATTGAGGTTATGATATTGTAGGTAGCTCTTTTTTTACGCATCTTTTTCCTCTACTCTGTATGCTCTTATGCAGTGGGATGCTCTTTCATTTTCCGGCGGAATTACCATATAATTACCGAATATTTTTTTCAAAAAAGTATCATATTCTTTTATGCACATCATTTTCATATCTTCAAAATCAAGGTCTATGTATGTTTCAAATACTTTTTTGTCATACATAAAGTTGTCTCCGTTTGAAAAACATCCACTGTAATCTGCATTTGGATTATCATTTTCTATTTTAGAAAAGTTCTGCAATTTATTAAGGTAATATTTATAATTACGAGGCGCAAAAAAAGGTCTAATAATTCTCTTTATATATGTTCTGTATTTCTTTGGGGATTCAAAGCATAAACTAACCTGAATTTTCATAATCAGGTATCTAAGATATCTTTGTTTTAGATTATAATTTTTTCGACACAGATTATCTATAGGGAATATATCCACAAATACGCCCAAGCCAGATATTATCGGTTTATAAGGTTCTTCGACTTGAGTCGTTTTGTCGCAAACCTTTAGAAATGAATAATAATAGTCTTTGTCGTTTTCAAAGGAAAACAGCCTGTATTTTTCGGCACATTCTCTTGGATATATTTTTGTGAATTTTTCATAGTCGGAACGAGGCATAAATATATCTATGTCATCGTCCCACGGTATAAATCCGTGATGTCTTACTGCACCTATAAGAGTTCCGCCTATACCGGTATATTTCAGTCCGTGTTTGCGACAAACTCTGTCTATGTCTTTCATAATATCGAGGCTTATACCTTGTATTTCCTCCAAAGATAGTGTGTTCATATTTTATCCTTATCAATTAGATACTTTTTTGGGGTAAACATATATTGACATTATCAGTCCCAAGAACAGATACGGCGCCATTGCTGACGGGTGAAAGAAAGCCGTATTGGCTGCACTTGAGATAACGTCATATGCCAATATTGATATCGCAACCCAGAAAAAGTACACATCTTTTTTTCGACTTCTTATTATGAAGTCCAATAGATTAAGCAATGCTATAGCGAATGCCGCAGTGCCAAACCATCCTGTTTGTGCAAATAGACTTGGCCAAAATGTGTCATTCATATAGTGACTTCGTGGTCCCATTTCCCACGAATACAGATAGCCCATCTTTACATACAATTTAGAATAGTGCTGTATCGCTGAGTTAGTACCGAAACTGCCGAAGCCTGTGCCGATAGGGAAGTATTGGTTAGCTATTTTGATAGAGTCCTCCGTCAGCTTCTGTCGAACCGAAAACTCGGTAGAGCGATAGTAGTGAGAGAATGCGTCTTTGCCCAAATATGCGATTCCGGCTACACCTGCAATACCGGCAGGAATCAAGTTCTGGAATCTAAGCTTTACAAAATAAATAAATACAGCGAAGAATACAAACAGTGCAAGCACAGCTTTTGCACGGAATGCAAAGAGTATTACTGCCGACAGCATGAATATGTAGTATATATTGTGTTTGTAGTACCTGTAGTTATACGCCAGTACAAATATCAGAGCCATACAGCATCTGGATAGGTTCTCCGGATGGTTAAAGAACAATGATATAGTATTAACGAAATATCTGAAGTCGTATGTCGGCCACCAAGGAGAAAGTAAAACATCGTGCAGTCCGAGTACCAACAAAATAACCGCAAATACTCTGACAAGATTGTTCAGCGGCAAGAAAAATTTATCATCAAGCTGGTCTTTTGTAAGCAGTCGTGCCGAATAGTATAGCATAATGAACTTAATTGATTGAAAGGCATCGAGAATCATATATTTTATTTCTTGATACTGATAGTAGATGCCTGTTGTTATTCCCATTATTTCAAATATTACCAAAAACAACAACATTCGCCGTTCAAACGGCAAAAGATGAACCTCAAATTTATACTTTGCTATTGTTATTAGGAATAAAGAAACAACAATGATTTCATCTGCATAGTTCATTATCGTATAGAATAATGAGCCTTCCTTGGTATTAACTATTATTGCTGTTTGAAAAGTAAGGAACAGGAATAAAACATACCATATTTGCTTTTTTTCGAGTTTGATTTTTGCTTTCATTTTGTTTAGTTGTCCATTCTTATTGTTTTAGTATTTCGTTGTTATAGACATTTATAAACTGACTTACCTTGTAGTCGGTAGGCAGATATTTGCGATAATCAATACAATTATTTATGTATTCGCTGTTTGTAGCAATTTCGTTTAGGTCTTTTTCGTCCCAAGTGTCGTTCACAATGCCCAGTTTATGCGATAGGATATAGCTTGAATTATACGGAACACTTGTTGTAATTATAGGTGTAGCTAATGCTATTGATTCAACCACGGATACCATATTGTTGTCTTTTTCGGTATAGATGAGCATTGCCATCGACTTTTTCAAAATTTCTATAAGTTCGGTGTGCTGTAATTTACCTGTAAATACAACATTTTCGCCTATAGATAAATCATCAGACAATGCACGGAGATTATCTCTTTCCTCTCCGTCACCCATAATGTAGAGACGACAGCCTTTGTTGTAGGTTTTTACATACTGTGCGAATGCTTTTATTGAGTTTTCGATATGTTTGCGCGGAATTAGCTGTGAGCTGATTGCAAATTGATTATCCTTTTTTGTGTATGGCTTGAACTTGTCGGTATTCACACCGTGGTCAATTATCGTATTGCTGACTTTTTTGCAATATTTTGAGATAAAGTCCTTTGCATTTTTGCTCCGAGGCACTATCAACACTTTATTGAAAAATAATCGTGCGATTATTCCGTACCAAATTCTCGACGCATATCCGTGAAAAATCTTGTTGTGCTTCGCAAGCTCATGCCAAACAATAAGCTTTTTTGGAATACTGACTGCGAGCATAAGCGAATTTAGAGAAAAAACTTCGCTGGTGATGACAAGATCATATTTTGTGTTTTTTGCCATTCCGCTTACTTCAGGGCAGTAGGGGAATACATTGGGAGGAAAAATATTTGTGCACTTTGTTTTCATCCAAACTACCTCAAAGGGATAACTTTCCTCATCAGTGGGTTTGTATAAATCCGAAGCAGCTAATGTCACGGCGTGACCGCAATCCTTAAATGCAAGGCACAGGTCATAAATCATTGTGTCTTTAATTGTATTAACTTTTTTTATGCTTTTTGTTTCATTGGTGTAAAGAATTGGGTTTACAATTAAGACGTTCATTCAGCGTTGATTCTCCGTATATCAAATTGAATTTGTGTTCCATCGTCAGCATTTTGTTTGCATACTCATAACCGTTATTACCTAACTCAATTCTTAGGTTATAGTCCTCTATAAGTGCCTTTAGTGCCGATGCAAAGCCATTGATGATTTCTTCTTTAGATTGATCAACATTGGCAAACAGACCGCATTTGTTCTCATTTAGGTCTCTGCTTATGCTTTGATTAAGTGCAACGATAGGCAACTTGTGAGCCATTGCTTCTACGAACACAGCACCACTGCTATCCCTAAAGGTTGGGTGTGCAAAAATGTCTGCATTGGCATATAGTTCGGATATTTCTGTATATTCCACAGGTTCATTGATTGTCATATAATCATTCAGTCCGTAGTCATCTATTTTGTTTTGCAGTTTGTTTTTATAGCCGCAATTTTCATCGTCACCATAGAGCGAAATATGAAAGCTGCTGTCTGTGATTTCGGCCAATTTTTTTGTTACATCTACCAGCAGCATAAGTCCCTTCAGCTCTATGAGTCTGCCGAGATAGATTATCTCCACCGTGTCGTGCTGTTTGTGGCTGATGCTCAAATTCTTTAGATTTTCTGGAATTGCGATATCACACAGCTTGTCACATTTTCTGCCGGATGCTTTTTCCATGGCGATTTTTGTTTCGTCATTTACTGCATAAACTTTATCAAATCCTTTCAGCTGCCTCTTGTATGACGGCAATATTGCGAAAATATGGTTTATTGCATTGCGAAATGACTCATAAAGTCCTTGCTTTTCATAGTAACAGCGGAGAGACTTCGCTGTAGTCTGACCTCCGCCTACGGGACCGAATATGGTATAAGCGTCCTTAAACTTATACATATCACCTGTTATTCGGTAGTTTCCCATAGAAACATGGTGGATAATATCAAATTTGATTTTGCTCTTTTTTGCCCAGCGATAAGCATATTTTTGCCAAAGAATATAGTAGCCATGGTGGAATATAGAATGTTTTTCCCTGAACCAATTCAGCGCCTTAGGCACATCTGTGATTATCAGTTTTACATTGTTTAGCCCGAATTCTTCAATACCTCTCCTTGTGTCTTCTGCATTAAATTCTTTCGTCACAAGGTAGATTGTGCTGTCCGGAAAGTGTTTGCTGAGAGTTGTAGTCCAGTTCCAACCGACTGCATTTTCGGAGCCTTTGTATGGATTTACGCTATAAGCTGAGAGCAAAATGTTCATTTTCAATCCTCAAGTAGTTTTGTTATTTCAGTTGTGCCATAATATCGGCGTCTACTATTTCCTCGCCGGTTTTGTTTTTTAGTTGGTTCATTGATTCTTCGGACAGTCCGTTGTTGACTACTGCGTTCATATCGCAGGTGGAGAGCTTGTCGAGCTCATCCTTCGTGACCTTGCCGTCTCGGTATTCACGGACTATAGGAAGCTCATACATACTGTATTTTTTTTCTTTAAAGAAATTAAGAAATTTGTGCTTTATTACCCACATAGCCGGTACCCAAATGTATTTGTGCATAGCAGGGGAAACGGAACCTATCATCCAACAGTTTCTGTCGCAGGAACGCACCTTTTTTCGTACCCGGTCTGCCTGTTCACTGTTCCACAGTTCGTCCCAGCTTTGCTCATTCAGGTTGCCCATAACCTCTTTGTCTTTTGTACCGTTGCAAGGCATCACATCTCCGTATGGGTCTATAAAGAAGGTGTCAAAACTCATATCGCAGGGGAGAAGCCGCTTTTGACCGTATATGTAGTTGATGAGTCCGTGGTTAAAATATGCACGGAACCATTTTTTTGGGCTGTTGGATTTGAGCAGCTCGTTGATCAGCTTTTCAAAATTCTCTGCTACCATAGGTCTGTCGTTGATTTTGTTCTTAGCCTCTACAAAGTAAAAGCTGTTGTGCAGTGATGCAGTGGCAAATTCCATATTCATTTTGTTAGACAACTCATACAGCGGAACAAGGTCAGGGGCGTTCTTGTCTTGGACAGTCATACCGAATCCTACATCCTTCATTCCCATATCAACCAATTTTTTCAGTGTTGTATATCCTCGGTTAAAGCCGTCATCGAGTCCACGGATTTCGTTGTTTGTTTTTTCAAGTCCCTCGATAGATATGCGTATACCGATTTGGGGAAATTCTTTGCACAGCTCAACTATTCTGTCGGTGAAAAATCCATTGGTAGAGATAACTATTCTGTCGCTCTTTTTGTACAGTTCACTGACTATATCCTTTAGGTCGGTGCGTATGAACGGCTCGCCTCCGGTAATATTGGTGAAATACATAGGTGGCAGTTTTTTGATAGTTTCTACAGAAATTTCTTCTTCAGCCTTAGACGGCGCTTTGTATCTGTTACACATAGAGCAGCGTGCGTTGCATCTGTATGTGACTATTACTGTACCGTTTAGTTTTTTTGCCATGTTTTTTTCCTCTTGATTATTGTTGATATATTTTCAGCAGTTTTTCTGTGTACTGCTCTACATTGTCGAATTTAGTGCTTTTGCAGTTAGCGGAGTATGATTTTAGCAGTTCTTCATCATTCCACAGCTTTTGAATTTTTTCTGACAGGTCACTTTCGCTTCCACTCTCAAAAAGTTCGCCGGTTTCGCCGTTTTTTATCAGTTCGGGAATGCCGCCGATGTTCGCACCTATTACCGGTGTGCCGAACATTTGGCTTTCCATAACAGAGAACGGGCAGTTTTCATACCACTCGGACGGATATATGCTGAATGCGGCGCCGGAAATCAGTTCGTTCAAATCATCGCCTGTTTTGAATCCGACATTTTCTACATTTTTTATACCGTTCAAATCATCTTCTAACGGACCTGAGCCTGCGAATATAAATTTTATATCAGAAAGTTGCTGACATACTTTCAACAGAGTATGTACACCCTTTTCTTCGGCATATCTTCCGAAATACAGCACATATTTTTTTTCGCTTTTTTTGTCACAGCTTACAGAATTTACAAAGTTGTGGAGCGCAATCGTCTTGCTTTTGAATATAGGGTTGCTGTCTAATTTTGACTTCATAAAATTACTGCAGCATATGATTGTATCAATGTTTTTGTACACTTTGTTGGAGTTCCAATAATATGCTTCTGTCATTCCTATTATGGATTTTACAGTGCTGCCGTGAATACATTTTTTCTTTGCACAATTAACGAATTTGTTGCCAAAACAGGCTTCGCAATTCGCATTGTCGGTTACAGTGCGGCACATATGGTTTGGACAGACTAATTGGTAGTCGTGGGCGGTGTAAATGATTTTGCACTTTTTGCCGGTGTCCTTTTCCCATTTTTTTATTTCTAAAATTACTGACGGTGTCAGCTGATAATTGAAATTGTTGAGGTGACACACATTAGGTGAAAAGTCATCAAGAACCTTTCGTATTTTCTTTCTCGCCTCGGAGGAGTATATTGTTTTTATAGGATAAGTGATTTTTGACAGCATCGAGCCGTTATGAAAATCCATTTGAGAGGTGTATTGGTTAGCGTTGTTGCCTACGCATCTGCCGTCATGCTCCATACCGAAGTACTGCACCTCGTGACCGATTTTCTCCAAATATTCTCCCAGCCTAAAAATATAACTTTCAGAGCCTCCGTTTGGATAGAGAAATTTGTTTATCATCAGGATTTTCATTATTTTCTCACCTTTTTTCGTTTATATTGCGATATATTGGTTTCCACCATTGCTTGTTGTTAAGGTACCACTGAACAGTTTTTATAATACCGTCATTGAATTTGGTTTTTGGTGTCCATCCTAATTCATTGTGAATCTTTGCAGCGTCTATAGCATATCGCTTGTCGTGACCTTTTCGGTCGGCAACATATGTTATTAAACATTCGGGCTTGTGCAACTCTTTGCATATTGTTTTTGCAATATTTATATTTTGCATTTCGTTGTGACCGCCGATATTGTATATCTCTCCGATTCTGCCTTTGTGAAGTATTAGGTCTATTGCCTCGCAGTGATCCTCGACATATAGCCAGTCTCTAATGTTTAGACCGTCACCGTAAATGGATATCGGCTTATCATTCACTGCATTAGCTATAGTCAGCGGAATCAGCTTTTCGGGCAGCTGGTATGGTCCGTAGTTATTGGAACATCTGCTGATGGTTACAGGCAGTCCATAAGTTCTGTTGTACGCCATGGCTAATAAATCAGCGGACGCCTTTGAGCTGCTGTAGGGAGAGCTCACACGGACAGGTGAACTCTCTGTGAATAGTAATTCGGGTCTGTCTAACGGTAGGTCTCCATATACCTCGTCAGTGGATATTTGGTGGTATCGTTTGATTTCGTATTTTACACAGGCGTCCATCAAGACTCCGGCGCCTAAAATATTGGTTTTAAGAAAAATGTCCGGCGTGTCTATTGAGTGGTCGACATTTGATTCTGCCGCAAAATTTACCACCATATCCGGCTTTTCTTCCTCAAAAAGTTTTTGTATTGCATTTTTGTCGCAAATGTCTGCTTTATAAAATCTAAAATTGTCTTTGCAGAGCATCGAAGATATCGTTGATAAATTGCCGGCGTATGTCAGCTTGTCGAGGCAAATTATACGATAATCGGGATGCTTTTTCATTATGTAAAAAATGAAGTTTGAGCCGATGAATCCGGCTCCGCCAGTAACTATGATTGTCATAGCATTTGTCCTCGTGCTGTGTTTTTTGTTTTGATAAAGTCAGTTGCGATACAGATTTAGTGTTTCGGTTGTTATTTTGTCCCAGTTATATTTGTTGCAGATATAGTCTGCGGAACTGTCTTTGTAGCTTTGTGTTAGGGCACTGTCGTCACAGAGCGTCTGTAGCTTTTCGGCAAGGTCGTTGACATTGCCTTTTTTGAAAGTGACAGCCTTGTCTTTTACTACATCGCTGCATTCTGATATGTCACTTGTGACACAACAGTTGCCGTAGCTCATTGCCTCTAACAGACTGAGCGGCATACCCTCCAAATCTGATGGCAGACAGTAGATATAGGCGTTGCTGTACAGTTCTTCGAGTATCTGTCCTTGTACAAAGCTGGTGAAAATAATGTTCTCGTTGCCTTTGGCTTTGTCCTTCAGCAAATTAGTGTACTCATCGGTATCGGAGGAACCTCCGGCAATGACGAGCTTTTTTGTTGTGTTGAGCTTGTTGTAAGCATCTATGAGATATGCAACACCCTTTTCGGGTACTAATCTGCCTAAGAACAAGATATAGTCGTCCTTTTTGAGATTGTATTCCGAGGTTATCATATCTGCTCGGAGAACAGTCGGTCTGTTCACTCCGTTAGGTATGAACACAGTGTCACGGTTATATGTTTGTTTGAAATAATCTTTTACGCCTTGACTAAGGACTATAATGTGGTCGGCGTGCTTTACTGCACATTTTTCGCCTGCCATAATGTATGTGCCTGCCAGCTTGCCCCATTTTGCTCTTTGGTGGTCAAGTCCGTGTATTGTGGCAATACATTTTTTGCCGAACATTTTTGGCAGCCATATCATTGCACAAGGACCTTCGGCGTGAAAGTGTACAATGTCGTATTTGCCAAAACTGCATTTTATTGCAGCCGACACAGATGCGGTCATAGCGGCTAATCCCTTTTTGTCAACAGTGGGAACAGTGACGAGCTTGACGCCTTTGTAGTTGTCTGTTTCTGCTGTGTCAAATTCTTTTCCGCTGACATGGTGTCCATTTCGGTTGTAACAGGTGACTGCGTTACCGTCTCTTACCATTCGGGTAGCCAGTTCTTCTACCACGATTTCTACTCCGCCTTCACGGGAGGGGATTCGTTTGTGTCCCAGCATAGCGATATTCAGTTTTTTGTCGCTTGTGTACTTTTTCATTTATTCCGCACCTTTGTGGAACAGCACGACTCCTACTGTTTTGAATAAGATTTTAATGTCAAGAAGCGGCGACCACTCGTCTATGTATTTGCAGTCGAGTCTGACAACCTTCTCGAAATCTTGAATGTTTGAGCGTCCGCTTACCTGCCACATTCCTGTGATTCCTGGACGCATTGAAAGTCTGCGTTTGTGACGGCTTTCGTATTGTTCAAATTCGTCTACTGTGGGTGGGCGTGTGCCTACGAGACTCATATCGCCCTTTACCACATTAAAGAACTGCGGCAGTTCGTCTATACTGAATTTTCGTATAAATTTGCCTACTTTTGTTATTCTCGGGTCATTGTCCATTTTGAACATAAGACCTTCCATTTTGTTGTTTTCCATAAGCTCGGCTTTGCGCTTGTCTGCGTCTACATACATTGAGCGGAGCTTATAGATATTGAATATTCTGCCGTTCTTTCCGACTCTCTCTTGTTTGAATATAAGAGGTCCGGGAGATTCTATCAGCAGAGGTATAGCGGTTATTGCGATAATCGGCAGTGACAGAATACATCCCACTGTGCCCAGCACAACATCCACTATTCGTTTCAGTCCTAATCTCGTTGAGTTATGTACTGCAGCCGAAAATGTAGCCATAGGATATCCCGAATAAATACGGCAGTTAATGTTGTTATAATTGCTCTCATCAAGGAGCTTTTCGAGAGTAGGTACATTGATGTGTACGGTGATACCCATACTCTCCATTTCTTCCACCATCTCTTGAACATCGCTGCTCTTTTCGTACGGAACATTTATGAACACTTCGTCCAGTGGTGCACTCCTTATCCATTCCATAAATCTCGCATCTGTTGCGATTACGGGTACGTCGCATACACTGTGGGGGAAGCGTCTCTTTTTTTTCAACATAACAGGCTTGCCGGAGTTAAATTCCAGAGTGTTGTCGTATCTGAAGTAGCCGTCCTCACAGAAATTGTCCAGAAGTGCCACACCCGTTACTCTGCGTGACCAGTCATCCTGAATACCTGATACAAATTCTTCTGCTCTGTCTCTCGTGGTCAGTACGCCTGTGATAAGTGCCATTTTATTGTTGGAATAGTATCCGGTCAGTATGCGCTTTAGTACATATCTTCCTATGGCGGAAAATGCTACTAACAGTACATATGACACTACCAAATGAAAACGGCAGGTCACTACCGGATTCTTTGTGAGAATGAGCAGAACAGAAAACAAAAGATAAATGAGGCTTGCGTTCTTGAATAGGCTTACAAACTCATTAGATCTGTTTCGTTCGGAAGTGTTTATATTTAGGTGAAAACAAAAATACACCATCAAGAACGACACTGTCAGCAGAACAGTATACTCGCCCCATTCTCTATGCGAACAGTTGTACATATTCGGACGAATGGACTTTAATACGAAAAATGTAATCACATTAGATATTGCTATGCAGAATAAATCCATAAAGAATTCAAGCCATAACTGTATCCGTATTCTCTTGTCCATTCAATCACCTTAATTCTGTTACTCGCCGTAACTGTATCTGTATTTGTAGTTGTATCTCTTATAGTAAGAGTAATATTTTTTCTTCTTGCTGTTTACGTCATTGATGATAAATCCGAGGATGTTAGCATCAATTTGCTTTAGATTGGAGACAGATGTTTTTAGGTCGTGTACATCTGTTGTGTCTGTTTTGACTATGAGAATATAGCCTGTGGATTTGCGTGCGAACACCGTGCAGTCCGTTACCAAATTGATAGGCGGTGTATCAATGAATACACAGTCGTAGTGCTCTCTCACGAAGTCCAGCAGCTTATCCATTCTCGGTGAGGACAAAAGCTCTGCCGGATTAGGCGGGATTTTGCCTGCAGTAAGGATTGAGAGATTGTCTATCTCTGTTCTTGTTACCGATATGTTATCTGTGAGACCTGCAAGTATTTCTGACAGTCCGTTTTTGGACGGTACGGAAAACATACGGTGTATCGTGGGGTTACGCATATCCGAGTCAATCAGCAGTGTTCTTTTTCCCATTTGGGCAAAGCTGACTGCCAGGTTGATTGAATTGATTGTCTTACCGTTGTTGGCCGTAGGGCTTGAAACAACAAATACAGGACACTTGTCGCCCTGTTGGGTGAACATAAGATTTGTTCTTATTGAGTTATATGCTTCTTTTACTGCAAATGAAGAATCCTGACAGAGTATTTTGGATTGGTCCGATTTGCTGAAAGTAGCATTTTTATCTTTGTTTTTTCTTCTGAAAAGCTTACTCATCTTTGTTGTCCTCCTTCGTTATATTTTGAAGATTTTGCAGCACGGCGTTACTCGGCTTGATATTCAGATCAGGCGGAGCGACATCAGGTACCTTGTGCGTTACGGTGCCGTTGTGACTGCCGGAGCCGTAGCCATAGCCGCTTTTTGATACGGAATCCAACTCCGGAATCGTGCCCAAAATAGGAATGGAGAATTCTCTCTCGATATCCTGTGCATCTGTGATTGTGGTATCGAACATTTCGGATACAAAGAAGAATGCGAATGAAACCAAGAAGCCTAAGAATGCGCCTACGACAATATTACGCTTTAGGTTAGGCGAGGACGGCTTGGTTGGCACCTTCGCATAGTCGATTATTTCTACACCGCCGGCCTTTACTACTCTGACTATTTCGTCGGGAGCGATTTTGGCTATTGAGTTTGCTATTTTTGCAGAAAGTTTTGGATTCCTGCTCTTTACCGTTACTTCAAAAGCGATTGTGTCCGTCGCCTGCTCGGCACTGATTGCACTCCTGAGCTGTGACGGGGTGATTTTGAGTCCTGTGTCGTCGATAACCGCTTCAAGAACGGTATCACTCTTTAGGATGTATATGTATGTGTTTACCATATCCTGAGCTGCAGTAATTTCTGCTGTGGATATGGATGAGTCTGTTGTGACACGGTCACTGTTAGAATATACATACATTTTTACGGTAGATGAATAGGTGGGTTTTACAAAAAAGTGAGTGACTAACCCTGTAGCGAGACCTGCCACTATCGTAATAATGAGAATGAAAACTAATTTTGTTCTCATCATATAGGCGACTTTTCTAAGGTCAACCTCGAGTTCTTCGTTTTGCTGTACTGTTTGTTCCATTTGGTACCTCCGCGGGTAAGAATATAGTTATACAGATATTTTATCATCTGCATCACTATATGTCAATTACTAATATATAATAATATAATAATCTATTTATTTTATGTGTGGCTTGTACCGCAGATCAGGTATTATCGAATAATTCTCGAATATTATACACTGATTGATACACGAATGTTGTCGAAATAAAAAAGAAAATATCCCAATCTTGTACAAAATATTTTGTCAAGATTGGGATATTTAGCTTATTGTGTGTTACAAGTTGTAGTCTATTGCGATAGATGTTTCTGCCACTTTGTGCATATGCTCTTTCACTACAGAACAGTGATAATGGTCGTTTTGGTATTTGTCCAAAGCCTCAGTGTCCTCAAGAACTACCTGCAGAATTACATCATAGGATCTGGGGGAGTGTAAAAAGTCTGTTCCGACTTCGATGGATTTTATCAAATCAACATTGCCCTCCATAGATCTCAGTATTTCTGCTGCCTTTTCACATTCGGCAGGGCTGTTGTCCTTTAACTTGAAACATACGATGTGCTTTATCATTTAGATTATCTCCTTTCAAAAAAGGGCGGTAAAATACCGCCCTTAATGCATTTATTTTGCAATATCGGAAGTTCTGCTTTCCCTGATTATGTTTACCTTAATCTGACCGGGATATTCCATTTCTTCCTCAATTTTCTTTGCGATTTCGTGAGCAATGAGAGGCATTCTCTTGTCGGAAATAACCTCCGGCTTAACCATAACTCTGACTTCACGACCTGCTTGGATAGCATAGGCTTTTTCTACTCCGTCAAAACTCATAGAAATGTCCTCAAGCTGCTGCAGTCTCTTAATGTAGTTTTCGATATTTTCACGTCTTGCACCCGGTCTTGCTGCCGATACTGCATCGGCTGCCTGAACGAGAGCTGCTACTACTGTCTTACATTCTACATCGCCGTGGTGAGCTTGGATAGCGTGAATAACGGCTTCGCTTTCTTTATACTTTCTTGCATATTCTACACCGAGAGCAATATGGCTTCCTTCCATCTCGTGGTCGAGTGCCTTGCCTATATCGTGGAGAAGACCTGCACGGCGTGCAAGTTTTTCGTCTGCACCTAACTCAGCAGCCATAAGACCTGCTATGTAGGATACCTCGAGAGAGTGCTTCAGCACACTCTGACCGTATGAAGTACGGTATTTCAACTTACCGAGCAGTTTAACAAGCTCGGGATGAATAGAGCCGCAGTTAGCACTGACAACTGCCTTTTCACCCTCTGTTTTGATTGTCTGTTCAACCTCTCTCTTTGACTTTTCGTACATTTCTTCAATGCGTGTAGGATGGATTCTGCCGTCCTGAATGAGCTTTTCGAGAGTGAGTCGTGCAATCTCTCTTCTGACAGGGTCAAAAGAGCTGACTGTGATTGCTTCCGGAGTGTCGTCAATAATGAGTTCAACACCGGTGATTTGTTCGATAGAGCGGATATTTCTGCCCTCACGGCCGATGATACGACCTTTCATTTCGTCGTTAGGCAGGGATACAACGGACACGGTAGTCTCTGCTGTGTGATCTGCCGCACAACGCTGGATAGCGGTGGTGATTACTTCTCTTGCGAGTACATCGCTTTGATCTTTAATCATCTGTTCGTATTCTAAGATACGCTTGCTCTTTTCTACATCCAATTCTGCTTCAAGAGAGGATAGCAACTGATTCTTTGCATCCTCCTGTGACAGACCGGAAATCCTTTCCAGCATGTCAAACTGACTTTTCTTGATGCCATCGATTTCGAGTAATTTGTCATCAACATTTTTAAGTTTTTGGCTCAAATTTTCCGACTTTTTTTCGAGCGTGTCTGCTTTTTTGTCGAGATATTCTTCTCTTTGATTAAGTCGTTTTTCTTGTCTTTGTACTTCACTTCTGCGCTCACGTATGTCACGGTCTGCATCAGTGCGTAGCTTGTGGATTTCGTCCTTTGCTTCTACCAGACGGGCTTTTTTTGTGGTTTCAGCCTCTGACAGAGCATTATTGAGAATTCGAGTTGCTTCCTGTGTAGCCGAGCCGATTTCTTTTTCGCTTGTTCTTCTTCTGAACTCGCTGCCTACTACAAAACCGATTGCGGCAAAAACAACTGCACACACAATAGCAATAATAATTGCAGTAATTACTTTTATCATCAATAGCACCTCCTTCTGTTAGATTTGTTTACATAAATAAATTTCAATTTCATCAGAAAAGGTACAGTTTTTATGTTATGAAATTCATACACGGACACAATATGTCAGCATATAGAAATTCTTATTTATAATACACCTATATCTAGTATTTGTCAAGAAAAAGCAAGTTGTAATTGTGCCCAAAAATATTGCAAAAAATTTTACATATTGTTTGACAAATGAAAATTTAGGTGCTATTATAGGGACAGTTAAAGCTTTGATGGGGACAACATCATTGACACCGGCTTTTAGAGAGCGTGCGTAAGGTGAGAGGCACGCAGGCTACGGATTTTTGATTACCACCCCTGAGTGACTGTAGGAAATGACAGTCCGTATGTCGGCGTTAGCGACTTTGAGTGATACCTTTTTGGTATAATTCAGGTGGAACCATGCTATCAGGCACCCTGATTTTCAGGGTGCTTTTTTATATTTTTTAGGAGGTAAAGAAGATGAAAATCACACTAAAAGACGGTTCGGTAAAAGAATTTGACAGCCCGATTA
>URJF01000022.1 GCA_900548085.1 uncultured Oscillospiraceae bacterium
TCACTCCATTTCAGTTGACGGCAGAGAAACAGCCCTGCCGAATATAATCATACTATTCTATTATAATATAAAACGTAAAAATAGTCAATAGCAAAATCAAAATAATCCGTGATTTCTCTCGTATTCTCGATTATTCTCGTCTAATCACATAAAAATCTAATTTATTATTTATGAAAGTCGGTGAATAAAATGGACCCATGTGCCTTTAATATGTCAGTCAGTGCTCTCGCCTGCTCAATAGCAAAAGACAAAAGCAATGACGAGCTGGCACTGCTGTCGGCATTTTTTACTCAGCTGGGAGACAGCCTTACTACAATAGTTGCGGCAAAAATCTGCTGTGATAATACATATAATAGTATAGCGAAATCCGATGAAAGCAAAGAAATTTGAAAAAATTTTAAAAAATACCTAATAACCTATTGACATAGTAGGCAATGAATGCTATTATGGGTACAACACAAGGGGATACAAAGTATCACCACAAAGGATTTTTTATTTGAGAGGTATTTTATTATGGCACTTTATCAATCAGTTGCCGACACAATAGGCAACACACCACTGGTTAGAGTTAAGAATTTTGAAAAGCACTACGGCCTTGAGGCTCAGGTTTATGCAAAACTTGAGTATTTCAATCCGGCAGGCTCTGTTAAGGATCGTATTGCAAAAGCAATTATTGACGATGCTGAAAAGAGCGGAAAGCTCAAACCCGGCGCAACAATCATTGAGCCTACATCAGGCAACACCGGTATAGGAATTGCGGCATACGGTGCAGCAAAGGGCTACAAGGTTATTATTACAATGCCTGAGTCAATGAGTATTGAGAGAAGAAATCTTATGAAAGCATACGGCGCAGAGCTCGTTCTCACCGATGCGGCAAATGGCATGAAGGGCGCTATTGCCAAAGCAGAAGAACTTCACAAAGAGTTAGACGGTTCTATCGTTGCAGGTCAGTTTGTAAATCCTGTAAACCCAAAGGCTCACTATGAGACAACCGGTCCGGAAATTTGGAAGGACACAGACGGTAAGGTAGACATCTTTATTGCCGGAGTAGGTACCGGCGGAACAGTTTCCGGCGTAGGCAAATACCTGAAAGAACAAAACCCTAATGTTCAGGTTATCGCTCTTGAGCCTGAGACCTCTCCCGTACTTACTACAGGCAAGGGCGGTGCTCATAAGATTCAGGGTATCGGCGCAGGTTTCGTTCCCGATACTTTGGATACAAAAATCTATGATGAAGTGCTCACTGTTCCTAACGAAGCAGCATTCGAGTTTGGCGGTGACTTCCCGGGACTTGAGGGTGCACTCGTTGGTATTTCATCCGGTGCGGCTCTTTGGGCAGCAACTCAGGTAGCTAAGAGACCGGAAAACAAGGGCAAAAATATTGTTGTTCTTCTTCCGGATTCAGGAGACAGATATTTGTCCACTCCAATGCTCGCTAAAGCATAATTATAAATAAGCGTAAAAAATCACCTGCAAATTGCTTGCAGGTGATTTTGTTATATATGTTATTTGCCGAAAGTGTTGCTCTTTACAGCGGCAGATTTAGCAGCCATAGTGTTAGTAGAGGCAATTAGAGAATTTGTTGGAGCAGTAGGACACATAAGCACCTTGCCGGTACCACGGTATACATTTACGAATCCCTCTCCGCTTATTGCAGAACCTACCAAAGTTTTTGTTGTTCTTTCAACAGTGAAATTTAGATTAGACGACCAGCAAACAGCCAGATTACCGTCAATTTTCAGAGTGTCGTTGTCTAATTGAACTTCTATCAGTTCGCTCATAGGTACATTGCTTTCGAGTGCGGCAATTCCGTTTCCGAAAAGGCTCAAATTGAATAATCCCTCACCGCCCATAGCCATAGAAGAAATACTGTTTCTTGCAACGATTTTTTGTTGAACGGTGCTGTCGCAGGCTAAGAACATTCCGTCTTCGATAGTAATTCCCGTTCCCCAAGTAGAAACATCGACCAACAATATATATTTGTATGTGGGTTCGAGCATCATCAATCCACAGCCCATATATTCGGGTTTGACAGTAGTTTCTTTAGTAACAGAGCTTTTTAGCTTTTTTACGAGTAAATCACCGACGCCTTTTACGCCGCTTGTAGCCTGCACATTTCCGGCCATCCACTGCATTGCTCCGGCTTGTACAACAGCTGAGGTGTTTTTGAGCTCAATAAGCACCTGACGACGCCTAACATTCATTTTGCTCATAAAGTACTCTGTTTGAGCGTTAGCGATGGATACACTCGCATCCTTTTCGTACTCTACTACACTGAAATTCCCGAGTCGGTCGGTAATGATTCTGTTATCATTGACGATGTTGTTTACGGTTATTGCCATATTTCTCCTCCATTTATTATAATATGTCGTAAATACATACTACAATGATTTGCTCGTGTTGTCAACTGTAATAGAAATTTTCTTCCCTAAGCGCAATGCTGTTTGTTTAAACTATCGGAAAGTAAAAAAATAAAGACACACATATGTGTGTCTTTATTTTTGGCTCCCCAAGTTGGACTCGAACCAACGACCCTGCGGTTAACAGCCGCATGCTCTACCGACTGAGCTATTGAGGAATGTGTCACTCATCTCAAGTGCTTATATATAATAGCAGATTGAGACGAGAGTGTCAACATATTTTTTGAAAAAAATTGAAATAATTTTATTCTGATTTTTTCTTTAAGTCGAGGATAGTAGCGTAATGCGTGATTGTGAAATTTTTGGGTACAGACTTTAGCATTGTTAAGTGTTCTTGTTCCCATTTGGCTATAGTTTCTTTAGGCAGTGAACTTGCACCTATACCACGGCAGGCTTTTATTCTGCCATGCCAGCTTTCTCTCGTAAAAGGCAGGTCAATGTCAAATGAAATTTTATGCACTGCATCAAAGTAATTTGTTGACCATTCGGGAGTAGATACCTCATATCTTGTTAAGCCCTTTCCACTCCATTTCGGATTATATTTCAGCACGAGCTTTTCGCTGTTCATAGCTATTTCACTTTCGTAGGGCAGCCATGCCATAAAAAGTATCAGAAAATGGCCGTCGGGATTTAGCCATTTGTGTATTTTGGGTATAAGTCTGTCTTTGTCAAAATACATAAAGCATTGGCAAGCGGTTATTACATCAAATGAGTCTGACGGAAATTCAAGTTCTTCGGCAGGGGATACAATGTAATCAATATTAAGCCCTGCCGCCTTGCTGAGCTTTTTTGCATAAGCAATTTGATTTTGCGATATATCAGCACCGGTCCATTTTGCACCGTATTTTGACATATTGCGTGGCAGCACTCCGGTGCCCGTGGCTAAGTCAAGAACATTTTGACCGTGTGTGCACAGACCTAAGTCTGTTATCCTTCTATAAAATTCCTTGGGATAAATATCTCGGTATTTGGCGTAATCGGAACTTGCGAGTCCCCAATCAAATCCGCTTCCATTGTCGATATTTTTTTGCGAAATCATTTTATCACCCGATTATCTGATTGCATCCTTCATTGATTTTACATATTCGTAGATATATTTTGGTGCATCGGTTTTGTGTTCTGCTACAAGCTTTACTATAGCACTGCCTACGATAACTCCGTCAGCTATGTGAGAATATTTTTTTGCTTGTTCGGGAGTGTTTATGCCGAATCCGATAGCTACAGGTACGTCTGTTACTTCTTTTATTGCCTTTGTGATTGATTCAAGATCGGTCTTTATCTCACTGCGGACACCTGTTACACCCATAGATGATACAGTGTAGATAAATCCCTCGGCATCGGCTGCAATCATTTTTATTCTGTCCTCACTTGTGGGGGCTACGAGAGATACAACCTCGATTCCGTATTTTTTTGCAACGGATTGAAGCTCGTCCTTTTCTTCGTATGGCAGGTCGGGAATTATCACTCCGCAGATTCCGCTGTTCTTAGCTTTTTGCAAAAATTTATCGTAGCCGTACTTGAACAGCACATTGAGATAGGTCATAAATACCATAGGCGTATCTACCTCTTGGCTTACTGATTTTGTGAGAGCAAAAACATCGTCGGTAGTTACATTGTTTTTGAGTGCACGGATATTTGCATCCTGAATAACGGGACCCTCTGCGATAGGGTCAGAAAAAGGAATACCTACTTCAATGAGGTCACATCCGCCCTTTGACATACTGATCAGAATTTCTTTTGATGTATTGAGGTCAGGATCACCGGCAGTAACAAATCCGATGAATGCCTTTCCGTTGTTAAATGCATCTGATATTTTATTCATGCAAATCAATCCCCCTGTATCTTGCTATTGCGGCAACATCTTTGTCGCCTCTGCCTGACAGACAGCAAATGATAATGTCGTCCTTGTCCATAGTCGGTGCAATTTTCATAAGATGAGCTACAGCGTGAGCTGACTCGATAGCGCAGATAATGCCCTCGGTGCGTGCTATGTACTCAAATGCCTCTACTGCCTCGTCGTCTGTAACAGGTACATATTCGGCTCTGCCTATGTCCTTTAGGTGAGCGTGCTCCGGACCGACGCCCGGATAATCGAGACCTGCGGAGATGGAATATACCGGAGCGATTTGGCCGTATTCATTTTGGCAAAAATAGGACTTCATTCCGTGGAAAACACCGAGACTGCCTGTAGCCATAGTGGCTGCCGTTTCGCCTGTGTGCACGCCTCTGCCGGCAGCTTCACAGCCTATGAGACGAACCTCCTTGTCGTCTATGAAGTTGTAGAACATACCCATTGCGTTTGAGCCGCCGCCTACACAAGCCATAACAGCTGTAGGGAGCTTGCCCTCTTTTTCGAGTATCTGCTGTCTTGCTTCCTTGGAGATTACGGACTGAAAATCACGGACAATCATAGGGTATGGGTGAGGACCCATAACAGAGCCTATTACATAGAGTGTGTCATCACAGCGTGATACCCATTCCTTAAATGCGTCGTTGACTGCATCCTTAAGAGTCATTGTGCCGGAGGTAACCGGATGTACCTTTGCACCCAGCAGTTCCATTCTGTAGCAGTTCAGTGCCTGACGCTCTGTGTCTACCTTGCCCATAAAGATTTCACACTCAAGTCCCATAAGAGCCGCCGCAGTGGCAGTGGCGACACCGTGCTGTCCTGCTCCTGTTTCGGCGATAACTCTCGTTTTGCCCATCTTTTTTGCTAAGAGGCACTGACCGAGTACATTGTTGATTTTGTGTGCACCGGTGTGGTTTAAATCCTCACGCTTTAGGTAGATTTTTGCTCCGCCTAAATCCTTTGTCATATTTTCTGCATAATACAAGAGCGACGGTCTGCCTGCGTATTCGTTGAAGAGTTTGTTCAATTCTGCGTTAAACTCAGGGTCGTTCTTGTAGTGTTCGTATGCGTTTTCGAGATTGATTATTTCGTTCATCAGCGTTTCGGGTACATATTGTCCGCCGTGAATTCCGTATCTTCCTTTACTCATCTGATTATCTCCATTATTTCTTTTATTTTGTTATAGTCCTTTTTGCCGTCTGTTTCTACGGCTGAGGACAGGTCGATGCAATAGGGATTGACCTTAGCTATTGCATCGGCAATGTTGGTTTTGTTTATTCCGCCTGCCAAAAAAAATGGCACAGTGGTGTTTGGTATTTTTGACCAATCGAATGTGTTTCCCGTTCCTGTACCGGAATCGAACAAATAATATTCGGTGTCGTATTCGCCGATTTTTTGAAAATCCTTTGGTGAAAAATACTTTATTCGGTCTGCATTTATTCGCTCGCAGAACTCGGGGCTTTCGCTGCCGTGAAGCTGTACTGTATCTATAATATTGTTTTTTAGAAAAAAGTCAATATTTTCGATACTGTCGTTTACGAACACTCCCACCACATTTATTTTTGGCGATAGGAGTGAGCGGAGTTCTTTGGCTGTCTCCCGATTTATTGTGCGCCTAAAACCGGGTGAAAGTATAAATCCGGCGTAGTCCGGCAAAAGTTCGTTGAGATATTCGACATCTTCTTTTCGCCTTATTCCGCATATCTTAATTTTGGCCATATTTTAGCTCCTTCAGTGCTGTGGTCTTGTCATCGGCACGCATGAGAGTTTCGCCTATAAGTACGGCATTCGTTTTGTTCTTCAGCAGTATCTCTATATCGTCGTGTGTCTTTATTCCGCTTTCGGATACAAAGACTGTGCCGGCAGGTATCATCTCTCTGTAGCGGGTGGAGTTGTTTACATCTACACTGAAGTCTTTTAGGTTTCGGTTGTTTACTCCAATTATTCTCGCTCCCGCCGACAGTGCAGATTTCACTTCTGATTCGTCATGAGCTTCTACCACTGCGGAGATACCCAATTCGTCACAAATTTTGATATATTTTGATATTGTGTTGCTGTTGAGCAGAGCACATATCAGCAGTACTGCACTTGCTCCTAATGTTTTTGCCTCGTATATTTGGTACTCGCAGACCGTAAAGTCCTTGCGTAAAACAGGGATTGAAACGGCAGAGGCTATTTCCTTTAGGTATTTGTCGCTGCCTAAAAACCATTTTGGCTCAGTGAGACAGGATATTGCACTTGCCCCTGCCGCCTCGTAGTCCTTTGCGATTTGGAGATAGGGAAATGTTTCTGCGATTATTCCCTTAGAGGGAGAGGCTTTTTTTACCTCACAAATAAACGACAGGTCGTCGCCTCGCAATGCTTTTTCAAACTCAAAGTTACCTTTTGGCATTGACAGTGCGAGTGCTTTTATTTCTTCGAGAGGATGTTCGGCGATTGTTTTTTTGTATCGCTCCTTTGTATAGACGGCGATATCTGTGAGTATATCGGACATAAATTATTCCTCGTTTGTGGTTTTTACAAAGCCTTTGAGAACCTCGTAGCCTTTGCCTGATGCTATAATTTTCTCTGCCTGCTTTACACCCTCTTGGAGAGTAATGCCGTCATTGAAAACATAGATACAAGCGCCTGCGTTCAATGCTACTGCGTTGCACTGAGCCTCTGTTCCGCCACCCTGAAGAATAGCCTTTGTGATATTTGCGTTTTCCTCCGGTGTTCCGCCGGCAAGGTCAGCCTTTGATACTCTCTTGTATCCGAAGTCCTCGGGTTTGATAGTGTAGTATTTTATGTCGTTGCCTCTGACCTCTGCTACCTTTGTTTCACCGCAGGCGCTGATTTCGTCCAGCTTATCCATACCGTAGACTACCATAGCGTCGTGTACACCCAGCTTAATCAGAGCTTTTGCGATTTTTTCTACATATTCCTCGCTGAATACGCCTAACAACATTCTGTCAGCCTTGCCCGGATTTGTGAGAGGACCGAGAATATTGAACACTGTGCGTATTCCGATTTCTTTTCTTACCGGTCCTACAAAACGCATTGCCTTGTGATATTTTTGGGCGAAGAAAAAGACAATGTTGTTTTCTTTCAATGACTTTTTCATTACCTCGGGCTCGCAGTCGATTTTTACGCCGAGAGCTTCGAGACAGTCTGCTGTTCCGCATTTTGAGGAGGCCGCACGGTTGCCATGCTTAGCGATAGTTACTCCTGCGGCTGCTGCAACAAATCCTGCCGTAGTGCTGATGTTGAAAGAGTTTGATTTGTCTCCGCCTGTTCCTACTACATCGAGTGCGTGACATCCCAGCTCAAACGGTACTGCTTTTGAGCGCATACCGTCGGCAGCTCCTGCGATTTCGTCCTCGGTTTCGCCTTTTACTGTCAGTGCAGTAAGAAATGCAGAGGTGACTACCTGTGATACATTACCGCTCATAATTTCGTCTACAGCCTGCTTTGCTTCATCATATGTCAGGTCATGATTTTGGGATACCTTTTGTAATAACTCGTTAATCATTTTCTTTTCCTCCTAAAAAATTTGACAGCATTTTTTTACCGTTGGGTGTCATTATTGATTCCGGGTGAAACTGAACACCCCAGATTTGTTTCGTTTTGTGACGGACAGCCATTATTTCGCCGTCGTCCGTTTTGGCAATTACCTTTAAGCAGTCGGGTATTGTGCTCGGGTCTGCCGCCAGAGAGTGATATCGTGCCACTTTTATCTTCTCGCTCAGCCCTTTGAACAACAGGTCGTCTGTATCTACAGTAGCGACGCTCTGCTTGCCGTGCATAAGTTCTTTTGCATATGTTACGGTTGCACCGTAGGCTTGGCATATGGATTGGTGACCGAGACACACGCCTAAGATTTTTTCGTTATTACCCATCTCTGCGGCAATTTGGAGACAAATGCCTGCATCGTCGGGTCGCTTAGGTCCCGGTGACAGTATTATGTGGGTGGGCTTTAGCGCTTTTATTTCGTCGACAGTCATCTCGTCGTTTCGTATTACTTTAATATCCGGGTTGACTGAGCCGATAAGTTGGTACAAATTGTAGGAAAAAGAATCGTAATTATCTATCAGCAAAATCATTTTTCTTCCTCCTTAGATGCGGATTGTATGGCTGTTACTACAGCCTTTGCTTTGTTTATACATTCTTGATGTTCTTTTGCAGGGTTCGAGTCGGCAACTATTCCTGCTCCCGACCGTACGAAAACTCTGCCTTTTTTCTTGTAGGCAATGCGTATCGCTATACAGGTGTCCAGATTGCCTGTCAGGTCGATATATCCGATTGCACCGCCGTATATTCCTCGCTTGTTGTTTTCCAACTCATCAATGATTTGCATTGCTCGAATTTTCGGTGCACCCGACAGTGTGCCTGCCGGCAAAACTGCATCTACTGCATCCAGCGCAGTCTTGTCGTCTCGAATCGTGCCGGTTACTGTTGAGCCTATGTGCATAACATGGCTGAATTTCAGTACATTGTGGTATTTGTCTACCTTGACAGTGCTGAATTTGCTGATTTTGCCTAAGTCATTTCTTCCCAAATCTACCAGCATATTGTGCTCGGCAAGTTCCTTTTCATCCTCGAGCAGTCCTCGTTCAAGCTCATCGTCTTCCTCTTTCGTTTTTCCTCTCGGTCTTGTTCCTGCCAGAGGATAGGTGTACAGCGTTTTGCCTTGCAGTTTTACGAGCGTTTCGGGAGATGCTCCGGCTATCTCTATGTCATCTGAGGAAAAGTAAAACATATATGGCGACGGGTTCATTCGTCTCAATATTTCATATGGCTTCATCAGTGAACCGTCCATTTCTGCCTCAAGTCGATTCGACAGTACAACTTGAAAAATATCGCCCTCTCGTATATAGTGCTTTGCCTTTTTTACCATATTGCCGTATTGCTCGCTGTCGAACATTGGTTTGAAGTCGTTTTTCAGTGTAGGCAGTTCAGGTTCAACTATGGGCTGATTGACTATTAGGTTTTTCATTATGTTCAGTTCGGTTTCGCCCACTGAATAGTTTTGTTCTACATTGTCGGTTTGGATGTTGACTATCAGTATAATTTTTTCCAGCATATTGTCAAAGGCGATTACCTTGTCGAACAACATTAGGTCTACATCCTTAAAGTTGCCGTCGTCGTCAGCGTTAAATTTTATACCCGGCTCACTGTATTTGATATAGTCGTAGCCAAAATATCCGACTAATCCTCCGCAAAAAGTCGGCAGGTAGTCGAAATGGGGCGCTTTGTGCTCGTCGAGCACTTTTTTTATGTGCTCTCTCGGGTTGCCCTCTATGTGCTTTACACCGGCGGCATCTATGATTCTTACATGATTATCCTTGCAGGATACCTCTGCCTTTGGGTCAAAACCTATGAAGGTGTAGCGACCTGTATGCTTAGTGTCCTCACGGCTTTCTAACAAAAAGCAGTGAGATGATACCGCTTTTACCTTTTTGATTACACCGATAGGAGTGAAGTTCATTTCCAGCTCCACAGACAGCGGAACAGTTTTGTAGTCGCAGACGAGAGCCTTTACTTCTTCTTTTGTCGGTCGTATAGTCATACTCATTCTCCTTTTGCCTCGTAGAGAATAAAAAAGTCCCTGACAGTCCAAATAGACTGTCAGGGACGAAAAATCTTTTCCGTGGTGCCACCCTGTTTTATGGTGAATTACACTCATACTCTCTGCGAGATACTATCATATCTCCGACCACTCACGCAGGTCATCTCGTCGCAAGGTACTAAGCATTAGCTTTTCATTGCGCCCTCAGCGGTCCATTTAACAAGCCGTTTATTACCTCTTCCCAGCTAACGAGGCTCTCTGTGAATTCGTATCCTGTTTTTATCTCCGCATCAACGGTTTATATTTAATTGTATTTTGATTATACCATATCATTTTCATTTGTCAATATCATTCTTGCATAAGCGTTTTCGATTGTGCAGGAAAACAAAATATTGCAGAGGTCTGATGCAGTTTCGTAGTCTGCCGACTCTTTGTGAGTCACAAAGTGATATTCTTTGTTTTTTTCCTTGAGCATTATTGCTGTTTTTATTATGCTGTCGGGAACAGTGGCACTGTGATACATAGCGAACAGTACACCATCGCAGTTGTCAAAGTTATAGTTGTTTATATCTACATCAATATACGGCTGAATTATAAGAATGTTCCTGTCGCTGATTATTTTTTTGTTCAGCGGCGGCAGGGTGTGCGAAAGCACATCAAACTTGTCATCTATTCCTGCTGAGGTTGTGCACAGGGATGGCTTTATTCCGTCATAGCTTATGAATACGCCGGGGACATCACTTTTGATATGTGTCACCGCATCGCAAAAATTTTTTATTCCGTTGCTGTCGGCTGCTTCTATAGGTTTGTCCGACGCTACCAGCACAATGTGTTCATCTCCGTATGCGTTGCCTAAAAATGCGGCGGTATATGCCAATGTGTCACTGCCGTGGAGGATTATCACTCCGTTGTAGTCGGAAAAATTCACTCCGTTTAGGCAGTCAAAAAGCTCGCGCAAATATTCTCTGTTCATATTTTCGGACAGAATGTTGAACAGTGACACCGTCTCGTAGTCTGTGTCCATATCGGGCAGTACATCCAAAATTTTCAGATTGTTTTCGTCGGGGTGTATTGTGTCGTCTCGGGTACTGCCGATAGTTCCGCCTAAAGCGATAACCAAAATTTTTTGTCTCATTTTATCACCTACTATATATTACATTATATATCTGTCGTGTTCAAGGGAAAATATTAACAGATTATTCATTGACAAACTATATCTTATTATTTACAATGAGTCTATCATTTATTTTGAAAGGACATTCTTATGTTAGAATACAGATATGATACACAACTCCTTATTGAAGGTGAGAATCTCGATGAGGATGAAATTAACGATTATTTTGTAGAAAATTTTAAGGGCGACTGCCTTATTGCCGTAGGCGACGATGAGCTGATTAAAATTCATTATCATACCAACGAGCCTTGGAAGGTGTTGGAGTATTGTCGCTCATTAGGCGAAATATTTGATATTGTAGTGGAGGATATGGACCGCCAAGAGAGAGGACTGAAGGGCTGAGTGAAAATAAAATCGGGATTCGCAAAGAGAGAAATAGCCGGCTCGGTTGTCGTTGTGCCTGTGGGCAAAAATGCTTATGACTTTAACGGTATGATTACATTGAACGAATCGGGTGGTTTTTTTTGGGACTGCTTTGTTTCTGACACCACGGTAGAGGATGCGATAAAAAAAGTGTGCTCCGAATATGATGTTTCTCCTCAGCAGGCGAGACAGGATATTGAAGACTTTTTGAAAATATTGAAAGATAATGATTTATTGGAATGAGAGAGCTGAGCGTCAGCTCTCTTTTTGGTTATATGTTATAAATTGTTTATATCTGCTTGTTAAATTTATGTAAAAAATATGTTGTATATACCTTAACATAATGGTATAATATAACGGAAATTTTAGAAAAGGGGATTCTTTTATGGCAAAAAAGAAATCTTCTGCTCCGGCAAAGGGCGCAGAAAAAAAGTACATGAAGCCATCAGAGATTGTTACCTTTGGTATCGGATTATTCGGTGTCGCATTGCTGACAGGCTGGATGCCGGACTATACAACAACATTCTTTGCTGACTTCGCATTCAAGGGCAAGGGCTTCGATTCGCAGTCCCTTTCCAACATTGTCGAGGTTGTATTCCTTATTGCAGGTATCGTCGGTGCGATATGCGAGCTTGTTATCGGTATGCTTGTCGACAGAACAAAAACAAAATTAGGCAAGGTTAAGCCTTGGGTTGGCTTTGGCGCTATTCCGCTTGCAATTATTTCTATGCTTGTGTTTGTGGCACCTAGCACCACCTCTTTTGGTATTGCGTCCGTTTGGATGATAGTTATTTACTGCCTCTATACTGCGGTTTCCTGTGCTGTTGAGTCACCGTCTAACTGCTTCGGTGCTCTTTGCTCTCCTAATCCAAGTGAGCGCAGCAGCGCTATCTCCATCGCATCTTTCCTCCGTTCTGTAGGTCAGTCCGGCGGCCAGGTTGTTATTATCGTGGTTGGTGCTTTGATGAAGGCTCTCATGGGCCAGCAGCAGTTCAAGAACGCTGAGGGTCAGGGACTTGACCTTATCATTTCTACAGCTGTCTGCGCTTTGGGTATGATTATCTTTGTTATGATTTTCTTTGCTAATAACAAGGAGCGTGTACCTTATACCAGCGAAAAGGTATCTATTCTCGAATCTATCAAGCTCGTTTTCACTAACAAAAACTTGCTTATGGTTTCACTTACAAAGCTCTTCGGCTTTGGCCGTGGCGTTTACGGTACAGTATCACTTTACATAGCTATTTATCTTTTGGGCTCAAAGGGCTTAAAGCTCGCACTTATGCTGCCTATGGGTATCGGTACTGCTGTAGGTACTCTGCTTGTAAACTTTGTACTTAAGAAGTTTTCCACAAAGAAAACATTTATTATTTTCTGCTGCTACGGTGCGTCCGCAATGGCTATCCTTTATCTTGTATCAAAGGGCATCGGCTTTAACAGCACACTTATTGTTCCGTTCTTGATTCTCAACTTCTTCTGCGGTATTCAGCACGGTAACACAAATGTTACACCAAACATTATGATTGCCGACTGTATCGATGAGATGGAGTACAAGACCGGCAAGAGACAAGAGGGCCTCGCATATGCAGGCTATGGCTTGTTCTCCAAGATTGCATCTGCATTCACAAAGTTCCTCGGCCCTTGGCTCGTTTATACTTGGTCACAGTATAAGTTCTCCACCGACCCTAACGTTGCTTATGCTTCACAGGACGATGCAGTTCTTTCCAGATTCCTTATGATTTATACGATTATTCCGGCTATATTCGTTATTCTCCAGTTCGTACCTATCCTTTTCTACGATATGGTAGGAGAGAAGAAAGAGCGTATTACAGCAGCTCTTATCGAAAAGAGAGAAAAAGAAAATGCCGAAAACGAGGCAGCCTCCGAGGATGCGGAAGTTGTCAGCGAGTTGGCAGAGTAAGGGGGTAGCGAAATGAGCGAGAAAAAAGAATTTAAAGCAGGTGCTTATGCTGTATTTGCAGGCGTTTTTTGCGCTGTTGTTCTTGTAATTATTACCATATTTGCATTTACCACACGATACACTGCTTTCTCTCCGGAAAAGGTAGCACAGTCATATGTTGATACCGTGGTACAGACCGGTGACGGATATAATGCGTGCAAGAATACCCTTATTTCTAAGAATCAAAAGTTCGGTAACTATGTTATCAATGCTTATATGCGCCCTTATGTCAACGATGGCAAGGATGTAAAGCAGGCTGACTTTGTCGGTACAGGTAACAAAGAGGAAGAAGCAGCTCTCGACAAGGTGTATGATACAATGTACGATTATTACACCGAACTCATAAAGACAGAGACCTATGATAACATTGACTCTATTTTTGAGAAGTATTTTTCCAAGCTTGCACAGGTCAGAAAAGAAGTGTACAAGGATGACTATATGAGCACTGACTATATGTTCAGCTGCTTTGAGTCTAATGTCAGCAAATACGGTCAGTCACTTACCGGTACAAAGAAGCAGCTTGCTAACGATAAAAAGACCGTTATCCAAAAGGAAACTGTAGGTGAGTATCAAAAAATGTTCGGCAAGGACTATAAGTTTGTTACTACCGTTAAGTCGTGCAATGAGCTTTCAGCAGATGAGGTCAAGACTTATATGTCAGAGTACAAGGAGCGTATTCAGCCCATTGCTACATCCGGCGAAAAGAGAGCAGATGAGTTTGGACTGAAGGATGTTGACAAAAAGCATACATACAAGTCCGATATGAAGTCCGCTTTTGAAAAGCTCGATTGCTCCGCAGATATTTCTTCTGTTGCAAAGGCAGTGGTAGAGGTAAAATGCGGTGACAAAACCGTTGCTACACAGCAGGTTTATGTAGTAAAAATCGGCAACAGCTGGTATGTTGATAACACAAATATTGACACCACAGGCTTGTATTTGGCATTATAATCAAATAAGAGAGGGAAGTTTGGCTTATGCCTTTTCCTCTCTTTTTTTGTAATTGTGTTGAAACCGATAGCAAAATATGGTATTATGAATTTATCATCATTCTTATGGAGGAGTATGTATGGATCTAAAAAGAATTATTGACAAAAAAGACGAAGCCGCACAGTATATGATTGACGAAATCACTCATATCTGTAAGGATATGGACAAGAGAGACCCCGGCTCGGAGGGCGAAAAGCAGGCTTGTGAGTATATGGCAGATGTACTCGTAAAGGACTGCGGATGCGACTCGGCAGAGGTTGAGAGTTTTAAAGAAAATCCGGGTTCATTCTTTGGCTGGATTTATTTTACGATCACTATGGTACTTGCCGGAGTTGTATTGTTTTTCTTCTGTCCGGTAGCATCTATTGTGCTTATTGTGCTCGGTTTGTTCATTGTGCTTATGCAGTTTGGTTTTTACAAAAAGCTGGTTGACCCATTCTTTCCGGAAAAAACAGGTCATAATGTCACTGCTATTAAAAAGTGCACAGGCGAAACTAAGAGAAGAATTATGTTCAACGGCCATCCGGATGCAGCTTGGGAGTGGCCGGTCAACTATGCATTGGGCGGCGTAGGCTTTGAGGGCCACGCAGTTATATGCGGTATCGGAGCAGTTTATTACGTTGTTATTTCTGCTATGTATATTGCAAAGTACGGCGTACATTTTTCTGTTGCAAATCTTGCTGATCCACTTTCTAAAGCAGGTCTCGTAGGTATGATTTTTGTGCCTTTCCTTATCGGTCTTTATTGGATGTGGAACGAAAACAGAATCGTCGACGGTGCTAATGACAACCTTTCCGGCTGTTATATGGGTATCGCACTTCTCAAGTATCTCCACGACGAAGGTATTGAGCTCGAAAATACAGAGCTTGGTGTTGTTCTTACAGGTTCCGAGGAGGCAGGTCTCCGTGGCTCAAAGGCTTGGTGCGAGCAGCATAAGGGAGAATTTCAGGATGTGCCTACGATTATAGTTTCCTATGATACAATCCATGACCCAAAATATCTTATGGTAAATTATCGTGACCTTAACGGTACTGTCAAGGCAGACAAAGATGCTTCTGATTTGTTCCTTGAGGCAGCTCAGTCTATTGATGTCCCTATCAAAAAGGGTTGGGTACCACCTCTTGGCGGTGCAACCGATTCTGCCGCTTTTGCTCAGGCAGGTTTCCGTGCAGCAGGCATAACAGGACTTAATCATAAGCTCGAGGATTATTATCACACTCGTCGTGATACATATGATAATATGAACAAAGAGGGCTTGGCTAACTGCTTTGCCGCTACCGTAAAGACTCTCGAAATGTGGGATAACGGTGCAAAACAATAATTATAAAAAAAGAAAAATGACCGCTTGGATTTTCCAAACGGTCATTTTTTGTTATTATTCTTTGATGAATTCTTTTACTTTATCCGCCATATGAATTCCTTGAGTATAACCCAACTGATATATGCTTTCGAGTTTAGCCAAATCTTTTTCCAGTGTACCTGACTGCAGCGGAATATGAGGTTGAATGACTAATGCCTTGCCTTGTTCTTCCATTTGATGAACATATTCTAACTGCTCATTGTACATAATGTGCCTGTTTTTTATAGCTTCGCCAACTAACGGATATTTTTTCATCAGCTTAGATGATTTTTTGGGCATGGGACGTTTTACAAATCCCTTGTGCTGAGTCAGCACAACTACCGCCTTTTCGCAGCCGTCGTCAAGTGCCTTTTTTAGCGGAATTGAGTCAACAAGGCCACCGTCAAAATATAATTGACCGCCGATCTCTGTACCTTTTGTAGCAATGGGCAGGGAACAGCTCGCTCTTATTTCAGGACAGCCTCTTTCTCTAAAACTGTCGGGATAGAAGTATTCTGCCTTTCCTGTAGCGGCATTAGTAGCCACTACACAAAATTTTGTTCCGCTGTTTTCATAAGCATCTTGGTCCAGCGGACTGATGTCATAGCTAAGCTCGTTGAATATCCAGTCGCTGTTTAGGTACTCACCCTTTTTCAATAGATTACCTACACCCATATATCTTTTGTCGTTAGCGTATTTGATTTCGATGTCGTGCTGTCTGCCTTTGCATTTTCCGATAAAGGATACACCGTTGCAGCTGCCTGCCGATACACCGATGACATAAGGAAAAGTTATGTCCTTTTCCATAAAAGCATCAAGTACGCCACTGGTATATATCGCTCTGTTTCCGCCGCCTTCCAAGACGAGCCCACTGGTAAACATAAGT
>URJF01000023.1 GCA_900548085.1 uncultured Oscillospiraceae bacterium
CCTGCCTTCTAAAAAGAAACTTATACTAAAGTCTTAAAGAATATCAAAAACACGATAATATCGCTAATGAATTACAAAAAGTTATAAAAGCTCAAAAATTACCTAAAACGGATACTCAAATGTTTAGACATTCGAGTGCTTATTTTTTAATCGAAAAACCACCAAAAGACTTAGGTTTTGACAGAAGCAATGTATATCTCTATTTCGGACACAGTAACGAATATATGCTCCGTGAGATATACGGAAGATTTAATAAAAAGCAAAAAAAGAAACATTATTTGTAAATTTTGGCTAAATAGCTTCATTTCACAAAAAGAGCGACGAAGAAAGGCAACGAGATGAAATAATAAAAAAACCAACCAAAAAAGTATTGAATGGTAATGATAAAGCATCATATAACGCACGAAAAGACCGTATTTTTGCGCAAATAGATTTCATTGTAAAAAATACCGATAGAGATATTTACTATTTTTCATCTAAGGACTAATCTGTAATTGATGAGTACACGAAAACATATCCTCACGAATTCATCAATTTTTAGGAAGAAAAACAACAAAATACATAGAAAAAAGGTGCAGAAAATTCTGCACCTTTTTTATTTAATATGAGCTATTATTCTTGATTGTCTATTTCATAATTTGTATCATTTTTAGCTGATACGATAAGCGAAATAATGTCTTTAATTACAGTTATCGGGGCAACTATCCAACCAAGAACTAAGGATATGAATAATTTACCTACAATTCCCAGCAAACTGACGGCTGTAATGATGTGCGAAGCAAATTTCCAACCGAGTGGTATTCCACCTAAAAATAAGCCGAACATAATAAATGCTACTGCTTTATCGCCCGGAATAGCGTTAATACCAATAATTCCTCCAACTACAATTCCAATAACTAATGTTATGAGGTCTTTTATAAATTTTTTCTTAGCTTCTGATTTTGTCATATATATTCTCCTATTGAAAAAAATATTAGTGATATTTCACTAATTGAATTTTAGCATTTTAATTCTCCTAAGTCAATAGTTTTTAGTGATAATTCACTAACTTATTACTTGTTAGTGATATATCATTAAATAAAATTAACTTATAGAGGTGTAAAATGGGAATATATCAAGCCGTTGTAAATAGAATTAACAATCTATGTAAAGAAAGAAATATTACTCCTAATGCTTTAAGTTATCTTTCAGGAGTATCACAATCAACAATTAAAAGTATTTTGAATGGAGAAAGCAAAAACCCCGGAATTGTAACACTTAAAAAATTATGTGACGGACTTGATATAAGCATAATTGAATTTTTCAATACAGAAGATTTTGAAAATCTTGAACAAGAGTTAAAATAATTCATACTTTATTAGGGGTGAAAAAATCAAACAAATAAAAAACAAATTACAAAATCAGATTGAATATGATATGAATTGATACGATAATCAAAATAAATATACATAATTTTTTATAATTAAACTCTTGATATTTTTATTTTGTATGATATAATAGCAACCGTTAACCTATATAAGCGATTTAGCCGATAGTGGTTAAACATAGAGGTTAACATTGCGGTACTTGGCATCAACCCGCATTATCAGTAGTATTTTCGCTGTACTACTAATAAAAACAAAACTAAGGAGACAATTTAATTATGAAAAACAAAAAGGTAACTTTTATTGTTCAGGCGGCTGTTATTGCCGCGATGTATGCAGTATTGACCTACGCTCAGAACTTTATTTTTCCGGGTACGACATCGGCAGCGGTACAATTCAGAGTGTCCGAGGCACTTAATGTTTTGGCACTGTTCACTCCGGCAGCTATCCCCGGTCTCACAGTAGGGTGTGTACTGTCTAACATAGTCAATATCGGCTCCGGCTTACCGCTCGATATGATATTCGGCTCGTTAGCTACACTGGGTGCAACAGCTTGCATCTACGCACTGCGTAATGTTAAAATCGGCTCATACCCAATCGCATCTATGCTTATGCCGGCAGTGTTTAACGGTGTAATCGTAGGATGGGAAATTGAGCAGTTCTTCATAGACGGTCCATTCCACTTTGCAGACTTTTTGGTACAGGGCGGATTGGTAGCCCTCGGCGAATTAGCCGTTATGGCAGTTCTCGGCACAATCCTTTACTACACAATGATAAAAAGAAAACTGAACAAAAAACTGTTTTTAAATAGATAATACCGAAGTAATAAGAAGTAATAAAATGCCTGTAAGCATACTCTCTGCTTACAGGCATTTTTATTTTTCATTCAGTATTCCGTTTAACATAATATATATCAGTTTATCATATTTAGAAAGCAATTCTTCCTTTTTAGTGGTTGCCGTTTCTTCGTTTATAGCAAATATGATTTTCTTTAGTTGTGGCATGAATGTACGCTCATAAACAAGTCGCATTACATCGAATAGATTATCTATAGAAATTTCGAGATTGAGATTTCCGCTGCTTACTATCTCCATGGTTTTGGCACGCATAGCATTCAAAAAAGCAACATACTCCTACTGAATAAATTCTACCTCTTTAGATGTGAAACTCTCAAGTGCACTGGAAATCATTGAGTAACTGTTGAGGCCTGTAACAGCATTGCTTCTGCCAGACGGCGGAGTTATGGGTATAAGGGTAGGTGCAAAGTTCGTCGATTATATTGGTGACGACGGAGTATATACAAACGGTGCATAGATTGAAAGATCTATGCCCTCTGTTTTACCATCATTCTGCAACAAATTCAAAACGCTATAAAAAAGCAGCACAACCGATGGCTGTGCCACTATCATATTTTATTCATATCTAAATATGCAAATGTCTTACTTGCAATTTTGCTTTATGTCATCCAAAACTTTCTTTTCTATACGAGAAACATAGGAGCGACTTATGTTGAGCAGTTCCGCCACTTCTCGCTGTGTCAATGGCTTTTTGTTGTTAAGTCCATAACGCAAAACGATTATCTTTTGCTCTCTCGGGTCAGTCATATTTTCGATATACTTTTTCACCTTAAGCCAGCGCACCTTTGTCTCAAGATTTTCCGCAAGATCGCAGTCATCGCTGATTATATCCTCAATAGTAAGAGGGTTTCCATCCTTGTCGGTATCTATTGTGTCACCCAAAAAGACATCGCCGTCCTGCTTTTTTTGACTGCGAAAGTACATCAATATTTCGTTTTCTATGCAGCGTGCGGCATAGGTAGCGAGTCGTGTGCCCTTTGTGTAATCAAAGGAATCTATGGCTTTTATCAGTCCGATAGTACCTATTGAAATAAGCTCGTCAGTATCATTCGTCTTACTGTAGTATTTTTTCACTATATGCGACACAAGGCGCAGATTGTGCTCAATGAGTATCTGCCTTGCCACGGGGTCTCCTGCCGCCATTTTTTCAAGCTGCTCCTGCTGTTGTTTTGCAAAAAGAGGTTTTGGAAATCCGGAACCGTTTTGGATATGTAAGATAAACAGTAATAAGTTTGTACCTAAAAAAGAAAGTAGTGCAGACAGCATTTTCATCACCGCTAATAACTATGCGGTGCAATGCTTGTATAATAACCTCTAAATGCTAATTAAAACCAATCCGCCCGCACACACTGCTATGCCTCTATTACTCCTATACCAATACCGAGCTTTTTGCCGGAAAGGATATACTTTTTTGCATTTCTTTGGAGCGTAGTATTTTCAGGATATGATGATTTGATTATCCTACGCTTACCAAAAATTCGTTCTATAGCCTGTCGGTCGTCCTGTGAGCTGTAGACAATGTCGAACATGGATTGAAACTGCAAAATATTACAGCCGGACTCCATAAATAAATAGTTATTGTCATACATAAGCCAACTTTCGCAGACCATATACTCGTATATGAAATCGGGAAAATATTTTTTCAAAAACTCTTTGCCGTTTTGTACAGATTCAACACAGGCGGAAAAGGAAAGCGGCTCGCCCTGTGGGATATGAATATTGACTATATTGTCACCGAAATCGAACGGCAGGCAATCATAATCAAAGGTTACATTGCGTGCTTTGTCTATCTGGTACTGCAATCTGCCTACTTTGAACAACTCACAGCACAGATGATTTTTTATCCAGCCAATATTTTTCAGCCCATTGTTGTTATTATTTTCGCACCAAATGACAATATCTGTCATAGTATCAAAAAAGATTTTTTCATCTATGCCGAGATCATTGTACATAGGCAAAGTGTAACGTTCGGCATAAACGAGAGATACGGCAAGCCTTGTCATATCGTCCTTTTTTTGCATAAAAGCAAAACCGTTTTGCTTACACTTATCTGCCAAGCGGTTAATTTTTTCTTCATTGTAGGCATAATAGTCTTCTAATGCCGACCTGAGACATTTCTTATGAATGACAAGTTTTTATTTGATATTCTTTTTTATTTAGTTTAATTTCGTCTAATATTCTGTTCATATCGGTATTGTAACATTTTGGGCACGGCAGGTCAAATGCCTGTTGTAATCACCGACAAATATATGTATAATACAAGTATGAAAAAAATAATTGTATCAAAAAATGACGCAGGCAAAAGGCTGGACAAACTGCTGATGCAGACCTTTTCAACTCTGCCAAAATCAATGATGTTCAAGCAAATACGGAAAAAGAACATTAAGGTGAATAAAAAGAGATGTAAAGGCGAACAGCTTGTCAGTGAAGGAGATGTTATTGAACTGTATCTTCCCGACGATATGCTGACAAAAAAGGCAGTGCACTATGACTTTTTGGAAGCGCCTAAAGAGCTGAATATCATATATGAGGATGATAACATAATTCTTTTAGACAAGCGGGTTGGGCAGCTTTGTCACCCTGACGGAAAAGAGTATGTAAACACTCTGACAGCGGCATTAAAAAGATATCTGTACGAGAAAGGCGAATGGACACCTGACAAGGAGAACACCTTTACGCCTGCGCTTGCTAACAGAATAGACAGAAACACAGGCGGAATAGTAATAGGTGCCAAAAACTATCAGGCGCTAAAGATATTAGGTCAAAAAATCAAGGACCGAGAAATCTCAAAATACTATCTCACTGTAGTGACAGGAATATTTAAGGTACCGTCAGCCACTCTGACAGGCTATCTGACAAAAGATGAAAAGAAAAATATGGTAACTGTCACCAAGCAAAGCCGTGATGGTGCCAAGAAAATAGTAACAAAGTACACGGTAATCGACAGCTATGACAATCTGTCTCTGTTAGAAATAGAACTGCTTACAGGCAGAACTCACCAAATAAGAGCACATATGGCAAGCATTGGCCATCCCCTTTTAGGCGACGGAAAATACGGCAAAACTCACGGAAGATACCGTCAGGAGCTGTTTTCCTACAAACTGCGATTCGACTTTTCTACCGATGCAGGAATTTTGAACTACCTAAACGGAAAGGAATTTGAATCGAAAAACTGCAAAATGCTAAAACAATTTAAGGAAAGAAAATATGAAGAATAAACTGATAAGAACGCTGTCCCCCATTACATTAAGCGTAGTTTTGATTTTGGATATGGCGTCAATATGGTTCACCTATATTGCTGTACAAAAGATGATGAATAAGGAATATGATGCCTACAGCATAATGTTTTTGATAATAGCAGTATGCGTACTGATACTCGGCATATTTTTAACAAAGAATGTACTGACAACAGGTGTAAAATTCTATGAGGACAAATTTGTTTTTACCGGATTGGATGAAAACAATGAATTTTCGTACACTGATGTAGTAAAAGTCGAAACTCAAAAGGATGAAAAAGCAAGCCTAAAAAAGAACTTTGTAGACAGGTATTCAATAGTTATTTTGCATTTGGCAGATGACTCTGTGGTATCGATAGAATTAGGTCTTACCACACGAAAAACGCTGAACAAAATAAAGAATGAAATCGAAAGCAGAATGTCGAAAAGCTAAATAATCTCAGCGTTTTATACAAAATATCAGAATTAATTATTTCGTTTTTGTGAACAATTCACTTTTTCGGTTGAAATGCTATCAATGTATATGGTATAATTGTCTCAACATAAATCAGTGGCACAACTGCCGCTGATATAATTTTACGGAGGAATATTATGGCAAGAAAGAAAAAAACAATGGATGGCAACAGTGCTGCTGCTCATGTCAGCTACGCATTCACTGAAGTTGCCGCCATCTATCCGATTACACCATCTTCTCCAATGGCGGAGGAAACAGACGCTATGTCTGCAAGAGGCGTAAAAAATTTGTTCGGCCAAACAGTAAAAGTTGCCGAGCTTGAGTCGGAGGCAGGAGCCGCCGGTGCTGTCCACGGCTCGCTGTCAGCAGGCGCTCTCACCACAACATACACAGCATCACAGGGCTTACTCCTTATGATACCCAATATGTTTAAGATTGCAGGCGAACTTATTCCAAGTGTTATTCACGTATCTGCGAGAGCGGTATCAACACACGCACTTAATATTTTTGGTGACCATAGCGATGTTATGGCCTGTCGTCAAACGGGATACGCTATGCTCTGCTCGTCCAATGTTCAGGAAGTTATGGACTTAGGCGCTGTAGCTCATCTCTCAACCCTAAAAAGCAGAGTGCCGTTTTTGCACTTCTTCGATGGATTCCGTACCTCTCACGAGGTACAAAAAATTGAAACCTGGGACTATGAGGATTTGCGTGATATGCTGGATATGCAGGATGTTGCCGATTTCAGAGCGAGAGCGCTCAATCCGGAACACCCCGTACTGAGAGGCTCTGCAGAAAACAGTGATATTTTCTTCCAGCACAGAGAGGCTTGTAACAGATATTATGCTGATGCCGTTGCCGCTACAGAAATGTACATGAACAAGGTGAACGAAAAAATCGGCACAAACTACAAATTATTCAACTATTACGGAGCCCCCGATGCTGACAGAGTAATCATAGCTATGGGCTCTGTATGCGATACAATAAAAGAGACTGTAGACTTTCTGAATGCAAGAGGCGAAAAAGTCGGAATGGTATGCGTACATCTCTACAGACCGTTTTCGGCAAAGCATCTTATCAGTGTACTCCCTGACAGCGTAAAAACTATCAGCGTTATTGACAGAACAAAGGAGCCTGGCTCCCTCGGCGAGCCGCTCTATCTTGATGTTGTGGCTGCACTTAAAAATTCAAAATTTGACGCTGTTTCTATTCTCGGCGGACGCTACGGCCTCGGCTCAAAGGACACACTCCCTGCACATATTATCGCAGTGTACGCTAATATGAACGCACCGGAGCCTAAGAAAGAATTTACTCTGTCTATCACCGACGATGTAACCAATCTTTCACTCCCTGTTACCGAAGCACCGGATACCACACCGAAGGGCACAACCTCTTGTAAATTCTGGGGACTCGGCTCTGACGGTACAGTAGGTGCAAATAAAGATTCTATCAAAATTATCGGCGATCACACAGATATGTACGCACAGGGATATTTCTTCTATGATTCAAAGAAATCGGGCGGAATCACGGTATCTCACCTGCGTTTTGGCTCATCGCCAATCACATCAACATACCTAATCAACAAGGCTAATTTTGTCGCCTGCCATAATCCGTCCTATGTGACTAAATATGATATGGTTCAGGATCTCCTCCCAGGCGGAACATTCTTGCTCAACTGCATTTGGACTCCGGAGGAATTGGACAAAGAACTGCCTGCAAGCACGAAAAAATATATCGCAGAAAACGATATTAAGTTCTATACAATCAACGGTATCAAAATCGCAGAAGAAGTTGGTCTCCCCGGCCGTGCCTCTACAATACTCCAGTCGGCGTTCTTTGCTATCAGCGGAATTCTGCCTGTTGACGACGCTATCAAATATATGAAAGAAAAGGTAGTAGCTAAGTTCTCAAGAAAAGGCGAAGCTGTAGTGAATGCAAACTGCAACGGTATCGACAGAGGCGCAAAGGAAGTTGTCAAAATCAATGTGCCTGACTCATGGAAAAATGCAGCAGACGCACCATCTGAGACAGAAATACCTACTGACAGACCGGAAATGAAAAAGTTTGTAAAGGATATTCTTAATCCGGTAGGCAGACTGCACGGCGATGATCTTCCTGTTTCATCATTTATAAACAGTGCAGACGGCGTATATCCGTCGGGCTCCGCCGCCTTTGAAAAGCGTGGCATTGCTATCGCTGTTCCGGAATGGGATGCAACCAAATGTGCCCAGTGCAATCTCTGCTCTATGGTATGTCCTCACGCTGTAATCAGACCTATCTGTATGACAGACGAAGAGGCAGCAGCCGCACCTGATGGCACAACTATGACTAAGCACAAGAGATCGGACTATCAGTACGCTCTGATAGTATCAACTCTTGACTGTACAGGTTGTGGCTCCTGTGCTAATGTTTGCCCAACAAAATCACTGACTATGAAGCCTATCGCTACACAGCTGGAAAAGCAAAAGTCATTTGACGCTCTTGTGGACACTCCTATCAAGCCTGAAGTAGTAAATAATACTACAATCGGCGTTCAGTTCAAAAAGCCGTATCTTGAATTTTCCGGTGCCTGCGCCGGCTGCGGCGAAACACCATATGCTAAACTGGCAACTCAGCTCTACGGTGACAAAATGTATATAGCTAACGCAACAGGATGCTCATCTATTTGGGGTGGCTCCGCTCCGTCAACACCGTACACTGTTGACAAAAACGGACACGGTCCTGCTTGGTCAAACTCATTATTTGAGGACAATGCTGAGTTTGGCTACGGTATGTATCTGGCACAAAAGCAAATCAGAGAAAGACTTGCCGCTGATGCAGATGTTCTGTCTAAGGCAGGAGTCAAAGAGGCTGACGCATGGCTGGAAACATATAACGACGCCGCAACAAATGACAAAGACGCTTACGCTCTTATTGAAAAGCTGAAGGGCACACAATTAGACGGTGACGCAAAAGCTGCCGCTGAAGACTTCCTAAAAGATGCAGACTATGCCGCTAAGAAATATCAATTCATCTTCGGCGGTGACGGCTGGGCGTATGACATAGGCTTTGGCGGTCTCGACCATGTAATCGCATCTAATGAGGATGTTAATATAGTAGTATTCGACACAGAGGTTTACTCAAACACGGGCGGTCAAGCATCTAAGGCTACTCCTACCGGTGCTGTTGCGAAATTCGCAGCATCAGGCAAGGTGGTAAAGAAAAAGGACCTCGCCCAAATCGCAATGTCCTATGGATATGTGTATGTAGCACAGGTAGCTATGGGCGCCAATCCTGCACAGTGCCTAAAGGCATTTCAGGAGGCCGCAGCATATGACGGTCCATCAATAATCATCTGCTACGCACCTTGTATCAATCACGGTATAAAGATGCCGTTTAACCAGGCAGAGCAAAAGAAAGCTGTTGCCGCAGGATATTGGAATCTGTTCCGCTACAATCCTGCACTCATTAAGCAAGGCAAAAATCCATTCTCTTTGGACAGTAAAGCTCCTACTGCGGACTACATTCAGTTCATTGAGGGCGAAACAAGATACTCTGCACTGCTAAGGTCATTCCCCGGCAAAGCAGAAAAGTTGTTCGGCATAGCGGCAGAAAATTCTATCGAAAAGTACAACAAGCTCGCACGCTTAGTTGACTACTATGCACCGGAAAAAGAACAGTAAATAACCACAACAAACCCTCGGCAGAAATGTCGAGGGTTTGTTAGTATATAAAAATACAGATAGGCAAATGCCTATCTGTATTTTTTGTTCAAATCAAACTGTAACGGAATCTGAAATGAAAATTTTGTTCCAATTTTCATAATATTCAACCTGTTTCATTAGCTTGCGAGCGACAATATAGTCGTAGGCTTTTTTATTGAAATTATCCAGTTCCTTCTGCGCCTCCTTGAGCGCTGTATTTTTCGTCTTAGCTTCTTCTGCGGTAGACTCAGGCATTGCATTTGCGGCATTATACCTGTCCATAGTCGGCTCAGAAATGCCATACAATTCTTCTACAGTATGGGACAAAAGTTCTTTCGCCGCCTCGATTTTATTTATCATCTTAGGCTGTTCAAAACGCTTATGTTCCTCGGCAATCAGCGTGAGAGCCTTCAGCCGACGCTGTTCTTTTTTGCTGAGCTTATCGGCAGATGAAAGCTGTTTATATTCTTCTATAGCCTCGGCGTAGCTCGTTTTAGCTGCTTCAAGCTCACCGTCGGACAGTGCATCTGTGGCGTAGTCCTCAAGAGCGGCACGAATCTTAAGTATAGTAATGTGTGCGTCGTGCTCCTCCTCGGTAAGAGTGTACATGGTCACAAACGGAACAAGGGACAACAAATAGCCGGCAATACCTATGATAATCATACCCTTTGACAGCGGCTCTCTAAATGCCGACTGATACAGGTCGTCGTAGTTGTCTACCAAACCGAAATGGTTTTGCATAACAATCGTCTGCAAGAAATAAGTAATACCCATAGATATGAATGTGCCGATTATACCAACAAACTGTCCCATAAGGCCCTCAAGTCTATCGCCGGTCTTATACTGCTGATAGTCCAAAATATCGGCATTGATAGCACCGTCGGTGATGAGCGGAAATGCTGCAAAAAATCCCCTCAGCCATACAAATGCAAACAGCACCCATATATTCTCAATAAAGAGGTACATACCCGCCATACACAAGGTATTGAACACCAAATAGAAAATAACCAAATTACGCTTGCCCATTTTTCTAATCAAAATAGGAGCAAGGAACATAGCCGGAGTGGCAGCCGCACCGAGAATGGTCATAAGAGTACCGTTCAGCGCACCCTGTTTTGCAGTAGTGAGATTGAGCATCTCTTTTATACCGTAGTAGAAATACCAAGTGGTAATATTGCCAACACCGGATGCTAGGAGAATAAACCATGAGTTAATCGACTTAGCCCACTGATATTTGTTTTGGATACCGGCAACTATTCCTTTAAAGAAAGGAACCTTAGGCACATAGTCCTTAGATACAATAATACGCTCCTTAGTTCCGGTATAGCTGAATATACCTATCAATGCTCCGCCGATACCGAATACAGGCATAATGATACGGTAGGCGTCAATATTATCAAGTCCGCCTGTAAAGCCTGCAATAAGCGGAACAACAAAGCCTTTTATCGTAGGCGCAAGTGAATAAATAAATGTAGATACTGTTATTATGTCGGCACGCTCGGTAGAGTTAGGGCTCATAACCTGTACCAATGTGGAATATGCCTGGTCATAAAAAGGATAGCAAAGCTGTAACAGCATATATGTTATGAACAATGAATACAACCGCCGGTTATAGCTCATTGTCTCAAAAGGCAGCAACGCAAAAACAGCGGTAATCGCAGCCGACGGTATGCCTGTATAAAGCAGATACGGTCTAAACTTGCCCTTGCTGCTGCGTGTGTTGTCGATAATCAAGCCACGAATAGGTCCTAAGAAAATACCAATTATGGTAGCAATGATGCTCAGTTTGACCAAATCGCCGTTTTTAAGTCCCAATGCTGCACCCGCCAAAAGGCTGGTAGCAGAAAGTCCTATGTCATAAATGGTATAGACCAAAAACTTTACGCCTATACCGCCCACACTGTATGACAGAATCTCTTTGTACGGAACATATCTGCCCTCGGGCGGAGTATTCCAATGTTCTTTTACGGACGATACTACACCCTTAACCTTTGAAATTGCTCTATTCATATTAAAACCCCTTTATGTTCTCATTATATCATACGAACATCTGAGGTATCAACAAAAAAGCCCGACAAATGTCGGGCTGAAAGTAGAATGTTTACTCTGTTTTTTGTGCAATTTTTTCTTCTGTCATTTCTTCTGCACAATCTGCTATTGCATCGGTTTCATCTCCGTCATCATAGGAGAACTGTCCCTCTGCCTTACGGCGTGCAATAATATCCTGCATCATCTTTCTGTGGGACTCACCCGTTATGTTGTAGAAATGCATAGGAATAAGCATAAGTGCATAACCGATAACCGGGAATATTGTTGTCATAAGGAACAAGCCTAAAAGAGTGTTGTGATTCTGCACGGTGGAAACATCCGCAGTGTGCTCAACATAGCCTGTATGAGCAAGTACTTGGAGACAAATGAATGATGAAAGTGTACCCTCAAGCTTGCCTGTAAATGACATAATAGAAAGCATTGTGCCCTCTACTCTCTTGCCTGATTTCCACTCAACATAGTCTACAGTCTCTGCCTCCATCTCTTTTTGCATAAGATTCTTAAACTCAAGCGGGAATGTAACGAGCATAGAAAAAGCAAGAACCACTATACCGGTGATGGTAGAAACAGGTTTATCTGCAGGCTTATTCATAATACCGTTGTAGGTACAAAGGGCAAACAATCCGTTGAGCACGATACCTAACATACAACAAACCTGATAAAACTTTTTGCTGTCCGACTTTGCACCCAAGCGCTCTACAATAACAGGAACAAGAATACCTGCAATCACAGAACCGGGAGCTTTCATAACATCCAAAAATCCGTTGTACTTAGCATTGAACAACGAGTCATAAGCAAAGTAGAAAGAGCACTGCTCCGAAACCTTGATTACAACAAAGAAAATATTGCAAAGAAAAAGCATCAAGAGCGGTCTGTTTGTGAGCAAAAGATGAATACATTCGTTCAGCGAAGGTGTATCCTCGTGGTGCTCCATACGCTCACGACAATTTACAAATGTAAATCGTGTAAAAATTATAATGAATACAGCAGACATAATAGCCGCAGTAAGGTATGCCTTGTCCAAATGAGAGTTAAAATACGGCAGCCAAGCTGCAAACGCAACGAGTGCGGCAGGAATGGCACCGAGTATCATTCGTCCTATAGAGGCGATGCCGTATAGCTTCGTTCGTTCCGTACCGTTCGGCGTCATAGAAAACGCAAGAGCTCCCATAGGCACATCAAACGCCGTATATGTAACATCAAGGCCGACAAATGCAAATACTGTCAGAGCCATCTTCGCACCGTAAGACAAGTCGTTGTTGCCTACAAAGAACAAAATCATAAACAGTGAGACAAGATACGGAGCGAATTTTATATATCCTCTCATCTTGCCCCAACGGGAGCGTGTCTTGTCCACAATTACACCCATAATCGGGTCATTGATTGCATCAAAAATGCCGCAATAAAGTCTGATATTACTTGCGTGACGAGCTTTGATATGGAGCACATCCGTAATGAAAAAGTTTACATACTTAGATGCGGTCATACTGGTACTCATACCCTGAGCGCCACGGCCCATAGCATAGGACAAAGCCTCACGCCAGGTGATATAGGTTTTTTCGCCAACATCCTTTGTAACAATTTTTTGGTTCAAAAATCGTTTTACAAATCCCATATTTTCACTGCCTTTCCTAATTCCAAGGGATGAAAAATTTTCTTGTATAATATATGCTCGAAATGTTAAATCAAGATTAAATACAAGTTATCCTTATGCCAAATTATTTAAAATACATATAGTACTGACACTTTATCATACCATTATAGAGCTTGCGCCGTTTGTCCGCTCTTTTGCCAAAGCATTTTTCAAATTCTTCGTCAGGCGAAATTATGCCGTAGGACCAGCCTCTCTTGGACACAAATTTTTTGCCCATAATGCGATAGATATTCTCAGCCGATTTCAAATCCAACATTCTCTCGCCATAAGGCGGATTAGTAATAAGAGTTCCTGTCTCTGTTTCAGGTTCAAAGAATTTTATATCCTGCCTTTTTACACTGAAAAACTTGTCTACACCGGCTATTTTAGCGTTATGGAGAGTGAGCTCCACTGCTTTTTTGTCGATATCGCTGCCTATGGCTCTAAAATCGGTATCTTTTTTTTGGAGGTCATAACATCTGTCTCTTTCCGATGCCCAAACACTCTCCGGTATAAAGTCCCATCGTTCCACATCAAAGTGTCTGTGCAAGCCCGGGGCAATATTGTTTGCAAACAGTGCCCCCTCAACAAGTATCGTACCGCTGCCGCAGCATGGGTCATACAAAGTATGATAGTGTTTCAGTTTAGACAAACTGCACATAGCGGCAGCGAGAGTCTCTCGGATAGGTGCATCATTTCCCTGTGGTCTGTATCCACGCTTGTGCAGTCCCGCTCCGGAGGTATCTATCATAAGCGTAACCTCGTCCTTCATTATGGAAAATTGAATTTGATGCATCGGACCGGACTCCTCAAACCAGGATATTCCATAGTCTTCCTTTAGCGATTCCACTACTGCTTTTTTTATTATTTTTTGGCAATCGGGCACAGAATGGAGTGTAGAGCCGATAGAAAATCCCTTAACGGGAAAGGTATCGGTACTGCCTATAAATTCGGACCAAGGTAACTCCTTAGTACCCACAAAAAGCTCCTCAAAGGTGCCGGCAAAAAATCTGTCAACCACGATAAGTATTCTCTCACTGAATCGTGACCAAAGATTAGCACGGGCCAATATGGTTTCGTCGCCCTCAAAAAACACCTTTCCGTTTTCGGCTACAACATTTTGTGCCTCCATTTGTTTCAGTTCATCTGCCACAAGTCCTTCTACACCTAACAGACAAGTGGCTGCCATCATCATTTGCATGCTTTTTCCTACCTGTTTTTTACAAAAATATAGAGCGATGAAATCCATCGCTCTGCAAACGACATTTATTTACTTTCTGAAATATCGTAAAAAACGACCTCGCCGTCCTTTACATATCCCTTTTCTCTTGCCTTTTGTTCTATATATTCGTCCTTATCGTCAGAATTGAGGATACTCTTAAGATTTTCGTTATCCTCGGTCTGCTGTGCATACTGTGTGTCGTACTCGGCAGCCTGTGCTTTAAGTCTGCTAATGTCCGAAGTATTCTTTATCAGCATTACTGCGCAGTACAACGCCAATACAGAAACAAGAACAGCCACGATAATTTTTTTTATAGTCTTTTTGCTTTTTACCTTTTCTGCTTTAGCATTCATAGGACATAACTCCATAAATTATAATATAAAATTATTATAGATTATAGTTATTTCAAATGCAATACTTTTTTGAGATAATTTTTACTGTTTTTTAACTTTTTTGTTATATTAGCGTTAATATTTTGGAACATATGTATTATTTTGCCCGTTATGGGCAAAAACAACCTATGCACCGACCAATAATACAGCACAAAGCCTGTCAGCATCAACACAAAAAATAAGCCTCTGACATTACCGTTATTGTATGCAATTATGCAAGAATATACCACTGTGCCGAACGCCGACAGCATAAGAGCATCCAAAACAAATGTAAAGAGCTTAGACGAAAATATCTTCTCAATCGCATCTGCAGCAAAGAATACAAATCCAAAGCCAAAGCCCAGCAGAACAAACACAAAAAAATTAAGGCTCATGAGAACAACCTTTTGAAAAAGCCTTTTGCATCACTTTTTTCTGTATATATAACAGCAATAATCTTGCCGTTAATTTTCAATCTGCCGCATTCCAAGTCAAGCACCTCGACCGACAAACCTTCCCCCCTAATAACGATATTTCCGCAAGAGGAGTCCGCCGTTATTTCTTCTTCATTAAACGACTCTACATCACTGATTCCAGTCAACTCGAGCACATTCCTGTTTTCCATCAAGAGCGTGTGTCTTGTAATTTCATCATTATCTGCCATAATGCACAGCCTTTCATACTGAATACAGAGAAAAAACCTCCATACAAAATAGTATGGAGGAAAATAATATTTTATTACAAAACCATAAGCAATGTGCCTGCCACGATGAGAACTAAACCGCCGATAGATTTTAGCGTAAATTGTTCATGTAAAAATATTGCGGCAAATACCATAGTGATAACAACACTGAGTTTGTCGATAGGTACAACAACAGAAACCGTTCCGTTTTGCAAC
>URJF01000024.1 GCA_900548085.1 uncultured Oscillospiraceae bacterium
GATGATGGTGCGGCGGGTATGACGACCATCTGCCCGGCTGATTGAACACCTCTCCCATTACCATATTGGAGTACGGTGCATTATCCAAATCAAACATTGTCGACACGATACGATGACCTGTTCCGTTCCACTGTCCTTTGCCAAACTCTTGGTATAGGCAGTTGTCGGGATTGTAGAAAACAGGCTCCCATGTCCTTTCGTTATCTGTCTGCTGAACGAGCACCTCGCTGTCCTCTAAAGCAGTAATCGTTGCCTTTGTTCCGTGTGAAAAATGGACAGCATAGGGTGTTTTTTGGAATGGATTTTTGCGTGTACAATCCTCGTTTATGCTGTCACCTACGGTAAAATTAACCTTGCCTGAAAGCAGTAGCACAGCACACTCGTTCTTATCCTCACAAATTTCGAGAGTCTCTCCTTTTTTCAGCTTTTTAACATAAATATCCATAAGCATTTCGGAATTTATGCCGTTCATTTCACAAAGAATTTTTTTACCGTTTTCGTCATATTCAGGTTTGAATAACATAAAAATACCCCTTTCCGTTATTCAAAAATTATTCGATAGGTGTAAGATTTTTAAGGCTGATATCCATAATAGGTGCCGAGTGAGTCAGTGCACCGCAGGACACAAAATCAACACCGATTTCGGCGATTTCCTTCAGTCTCTCCTTTGTCACATTACCGCTGCACTCTGTCTCAGCTCTGCCGTCAATAATTTCGAGCGCTTTTTTCATCGTGTCGTTGTCCATATTGTCGAGCATAATAATATCTGCGCCGGCAGCTACAGCCTCTCGTACCTGGTCGAGAGTCTCAGTCTCTATCTCAATCTTTCTGACAAAAGGCGCATATGCCTTTGCCATCTCAATCGCCTTAGTAACCGAGCCTGCTGCTCCGATATGATTATCCTTAAGCAGCACACCGTCTGACAAATTGTATCTGTGATTGGTGGCACCGCCCACCTTTACTGCGTGCTTTTCAAAAGGACGCATATTGGGCGTAGTCTTTCTTGTGTCCAGGAGGACGGTCTTGTAGCCTTTCAGCTCAGCCATATACTCGGCTGTAATAGTAGCAATACCGCTCATACGCTGGAGATAATTCAACCCTGTACGCTCACCGCTGAGTATAGCCTTAACGTCGCCGTAGATAACGCCAATAAGGTCGCCCTTTTTTACCCTGTCTCCGTCCTTATATTTTGTCTCAAAATGAGAGGTGTCGTCAAGGAGCTTAAAAGTGCGCTCAAATACATCAAGTCCGCAGATAACGCCGTCCTGCTTGCAAATCAAGTCGGCTCTGCCCTGCTTGTCCTCGGGCATAACGGCATTGGTAGATACATCCTCGGAGGTAATGTCTTCCTTAAGGGTATTGATGATATAGTCATCAATGTTAATCTTCATGGTCACACCATTTAGCATAAAATTCGCCGTCCTTTCTCTTTATTTCGTCCATAATTATTTTCTTAAAGTTTTTGAGTACCGTCTGCTTGTCAGGATACGATGCCAAATCGACTTCGGGGATATTATCATCCTTTACAGACTTATCCGAAGCGATACGATCAGCCGCTCTCTTAGCAAACACAAGGCTCTCAAGGAGCGAGTTGGATGCAAGACGGTTCTTGCCGTGAACGCCGTTACAAGCGGTTTCGCCTACGGCATAGAGATAATTCATAGAGGTTACGCCGTTGGTATCGGTCTTAACACCGCCCATCATATAGTGCTGTGCAGGAGTTACGGGTACCATATCCTTAGTCATATCGTAGCCTTCTTCCATACAAGCCTCAAATATATTAGGAAAGCGCTTTTTAGCCTGCTCTGTAGTCATTGTTGGCAGAGTGAGATAAACATGGTCTGTGCCAAACTTCTTCATTTCCTCCACAATAGCGTTAGTAACCACATCACGAGGCTGAAGTTCGTCAGTAAATCTCTCACCGTTTTCGTTAAGCAAAATTGCACCCTCACCTCTTACACTCTCGCTGATAAGCTGGCGACGGCCGCTTTTTTTGCTGTAAAGTGTAGTGGGATGGATCTGAATGTAGTTAATATTCTGCAGCTCAACGCCGTGAATAAGGCTCAATGCGAATGAGTCGCCTGTAATATGAGGATAGTTTGTAGAATTAAGGAACAGACCGCCTATGCCGCCTGTAGCAAGAATAATATTTCTTGCAATTATGGCACCCTTTTCGCCGTACTCGTCCTCACACACAATACCGTAGCAGGTGTTGTCCTTTTCAATGAAATCAATCATAGTTGTGCCGGTGACAAATGTAATATTCTTCTTAGTCTTAGCTATAGACAGGAGAGTATCCGTAATCTCTTTTCCGGTCTCGTCCTTGTGGTGAAGAATACGATTCCTTCTGTGAGCGCCCTCTCTGGTATAGTCGTACTTTCCGCTGTCATCAGTATCGAACTTGACGCCCAGGTCAACGAGGGTGTTGATAACATCCGTAGAGGACTCAATCATAACCTTAACTGCCTCGGGATTGTTCTCATAATGTCCGGCTTTCATAGTATCCTCAAAATAGCACTGAAAGTCATCAATATCCTTTAGTACGCACACTCCGCCCTGAGCGAGATAGGAGTCACATTCATCAAGTTTTTCTTTGGTTATTACCAAAACATTTTGGTCCTTTGGCAGACACAATGCCGCAAAAACACCGGCAACACCGGAACCTACAATCACTGTATCTGTTGTAATAAAATCTTCCTTTTTCATAAGTCCTTTTCCATACAAAAATTTATAAAATAGTTGGCATAGCAATTTTAACTATACTTATTCTAATATATATTTATTTTATTCAAATGTCAATAGTAAATACCGGTTGAAGTTTCATTTTTGCTGTGATAAAATAATCTAAAGAGTAAGAAATAAGAAGGCTGAAATATGAATGTCTACGATTTTGACAACACGATATACGACGGTGAAACCCTTGTGGATTTCATACTGTATTTCGTACGCACCGACCCAAAAATATGGCCGTATGTGCCAAAACTGGTATATATTGCATTCAAGGATAAATTCCATCTTTTCACTGTAGAAAAAGCAATAGAAGAATATGCCGGATTTCTCGAGGGATATTATACAAAGCTCGGCAATCTCGACAAAGAGGTCAAGGCTTTTTGGAAGAAAAATTTTCATAAGATAAAGCCATGGTATGCAGAGGTACACAAAGATGATGATATTATAGTTTCCGGCTCCACCGACTTTTTGCTGGACGAACCTATGCGCAAGCTGGGCATAAAAAATTATATAGGTTCCTCCATAGACAAAAAAACAGGAAAGTTCAAGCGGCTTTGTTTTTTGGATAACAAGGTAAAAATCTTTAACGAATTATACCCTGATGCACACATAGACAATTTTTATACAGACTCTATGAACGACAAGCCTATGATGGACATATCCGACCATGTATTTTTTGTCCAAGGCGACACTATCGAACAGATAAAATAACAGAGAGGCAAAAGATATGAAACCGTTAAAACTAACATTTATCGCAGACACTCACCACTATTCAAAAACTCTCGGCACCACCGGCAGACAATACGAACTTCGTTCCGGATCTGACCAAAAGTGTCTGGCAGAAACAGGCGATATTATTGACGCAGCCTTTGAGCAAATAGCCGACAGCGATACCGACTGTGTGCTCATTGCCGGAGATGTGAGTAATGACGGCGAGGTAGTATCTCACAAGGAGTTTAAAGAAAAGCTGGACCGTCTGGCTAAGAAGAAAAAGGTCTATCTGATTACCGCAACTCATGACTGGTGCTGTGACGAAAACCCACGCCGATATGCAGACAACTTCGTCTACAACGATGTGGAAACAATGCCGTCATTTAAACTGTACGACTTCTACAAAGACTACACAATCAAGGATGCAATAGCAAAATTCGAAACACATCTGGGTACATATTCCTATGTGGTACAGCTCAACGATAAGGTTCGCCTTTTGGCACTGAATGATGACCAAAACGGAAAAGGCAGAGCAGGATTTAAGCCCGATCACTTTGACTGGATAGACAAACAAATCAAAAAAGCAAACGATGATGGTTGCCTTATGATAGGAATGGAGCACCATCTGCTCATACCACACATAAATTCACTGCTGACCGGCGGCGGAACCTGTGTTGGTGACAGAGAATATGTAGCCTCCCGTCTCGCCGATGACGGACTTAAATATATGTTTGTAGGTCACAGCCACATACAAAACACCGATGATTTTACCTCCCCTGCCGGCAACAAAATAACAGAGGTGAACATAGGCTCTTTGGTAGGATATCCGGCTCCTATAGTGAATGTCACGGTAAATAAGGACATGACCCTCAGCTATGAAGTAGAACACCTAAAAGAGTTCAAAACAGACGGAACTCCGACAGATGCCCAAGAATATCTAAAGGAGCACTGGCTCAATGTGGTGCACAATGTGCTGAACTGCAACACAAAGTATCAGTTCGCCGAAAGAGTGAATGCTCTCCAAGCAAACGGCGACGACCTTGCAAAATTCTTTTTTGCAATAAAACCTGTACTGTCGTTCGTAAGAAACGACACGGTAGATCAGGCGTACAACAAACTGAAAAATCTGGGTATGAGCCGAATTTTAGACGAAAAATGGGTAGAAGAATACAAAGATACAAAGATAACCGATTTCATCGACAGACTTATGCTGTCGGCTATGGATGGCTCAACAGTAAAATACGACCGAAACAGTACATACTACAAATTGGTGATGGCTATTGTATCCGTTCCCAGCAAAATTTTGAAATCAAACAACGATATGAAGCGGTTGATTTTTGCTGTGGATAATATACTGACCGGCGGAAAATATGACAACCAAAAAGACACAATTTAGTACCCGAAAACAAAAGGCAAACAGCCTTTTGTTTTTTTGAAAAAAAATATAAATAATATGTAAATTAAAGGCAAAACCATATTGACATTTGTGTCATAATATGTTACCTTTTTGTTACTTATGGAGATAACAATATTTTGTTGTTTTTTGCATAGAACAGTCGATTATACTATATGTAGTATATAAAAAGTCAAGTACGCAATATTTGGTGAATAAAAATATTACAAATTGGATAAAATAATCTGTAATTTGTTTCTTTTGGCACCACAATTTGTTATAATTGATGCTGTGTATTGGCACACATATTACATACATTAGATTTTAATACTATTTATATAAGACGGAAAACCTGAAAATCAGGGGGAAGAAATTTTGGAAAATTTTGTTATTAACGGAAAGCACGAGTTGTTTGGTGAAGTTAATATCAGCGGCGCAAAGAATGCGGCACTTGCAATAATACCTGCTGCACTGTTAGCTAACGACAAGGTAAGAATAGAAAATATACCAAAAATAAGCGATGTGCATCTTGTTATCGAGATACTCGATAATATGGGAGCCAAAATAAAACTCATCAATCACGACACAATAGAAGTAGATACATCACACATAACCTATCAGAGCGTACCGTATGAGCTCACATCTCATTTCAGAGCAAGTTACTATTTTATCGGAGCCATGCTCGGCCGCTTTAAGCAGGCAGAGGTTGCTATGCCCGGCGGCTGCAACTTCGGTGTAAGACCTATCGACCAACACGTCAAAGGGTTTGAGATGCTGGGAGCCGATATAGATATAGTCGACGGTATGGTATGTGCTAAGGCAGACAAGCTGGTAGGTACCTCCATCTATATGGACGTTGTATCTGTAGGCGCAACAATAAACATTATGCTGGCAGCTGTACTCGCAAGAGGTCTCACCGTTATCGAAAATGCGGCAAAAGAGCCTCACATTGTTGACCTGGCTAACTTCCTTAACTCTATGGGCGCAGATGTCAGAGGCGCAGGTACAGATGTAATCAAAATCCGTGGCGTAGAAAATATGCACGGCTGCACATATTCTATCATACCCGACCAGATAGAAGCAGGCACATATATGGTTGCTGCTGCTGCTTGCGGCGGCGATGTACTCGTCAAAAATGTAATACCTAAGCACCTTGAGTCAATCAGCGCAAAGCTGGAGGAAGCAGGAGCAGAAATAATAGAATACGATGACGCAGTCAGAGTTACACGCTTTAAGGAGCTTAACAAGTGCAATGTTAAGACTATGCCTCACCCGGGATTTCCGACTGACATGCAGCCTCAGATGGCAGTGCTTCTGTCTGTAGCAAAAGGCACAAGCATACTCAGCGAAAGCGTATGGGACAATCGTTTTCAGTATGTGGGACAACTGCTCAGAATGGGTGCTAACATTCAGGTAGACGGCAAGGTTGCCGTTATTGAGGGCGTAAGCGGACTGACAGGCGTAACCGTAAAGGCTACCGACCTCCGTGCAGGAGCTGCAATGATTATCGCCGGTATGGTAGCAGAGGGCACCACCACCGTAGAGGATATCCAATATATCGACAGAGGCTACGAAGATGTAGTCGAAAAGTTCAGTGCATTAGGTGCCGACATAAAGCGTGTGGAAGTTAAGGACGATGCAAAGGCAGTCCCCACAGCAGGCTAAAAATACAAATCCTCGCTCAGCAGAACGAGGATTTTTTTATTAGAGCATTCACGAGAGGTTAGTTATGGCAAAGGTTTGTCAGCTGTTTTCAGGCAGTAAAGGAAATTCAATATACATATCGTCAAGCGGCGGTAAATTCTTAGTAGATGCAGGCGTCAGTGCAAAAAGACTTGACACCGCTCTTAGCCAAATCGGAGTTAATCCGGATGAGCTGGACGGCATACTGTTAACTCATGAGCACAGCGACCACATAAAAGGCTTGAGGGTATTCGCCACGAAGCACAATATACCTGTTTTTGCAGACGAAAAAGTAATAGAAAATATGCTCGTAACAGGCAATGTTACAGACAAAATGACCGCATTCCCTACCCAAGAAAATATGCTCATAAATAAGACTGAAATCATACCCTTTGCACAAAGTCACGACAGTGTGGCTTGTCTTGGATACAGACTGAACACGCCCGATGGACGCTCGATAGCTGTGTGCACAGACACAGGATATGTTACCGATGATGCAAAAAGTAAAACCTCAGGCTGTGACTTGATTTTTTTGGAGTTCAATCACGAGGTGACAATGCTGCAAAACGGCTCATACCCCTACCCTCTTAAGCAAAGAATACTGTCAACGAAAGGACATTTATCCAATTTTTCCGCCTCAGAGTTCGCAAAGGAATTGGCTGTCGGAGGAACGACAAGATTCATACTGTCCCACCTGAGTGCAGAAAACAACACCCCCGACATTGCCCGCCAGACTGCACTTGCAGCTCTGTCAGAATGTGGACTGAAGGAGGAATCAGACTTCCGTTTGAAAGTATCGCCTCCCGAAAACAACGAAAGGCAAATATCCCTATGATGAAAATAAATATAATATCCGTGGGCAAGCTGAAAGAAAAATATCTTACCGACGGCTGCAATGAATACAAAAAGCGTCTCGGCTCTTTTTGCAAGCCCACCATAATTGAAATAGCAGAGGAAAAGTGCGGAGACAATCCATCTCAGGCGCAAATAGAAAATGTGCTGAAAAAAGAGGGCGAGCGAATTATATCAAAAATACCGAAAGGCTCTTTTGTCATCCCCATGTGTATCGAGGGGAAGGAGCTGAGCAGTCCCGAATTTGCAAACCAAATAGAAAGTGTAGGAATAAAAGGCTACGGTGAAATCACGTTCATCATAGGCGGGTCATTCGGTCTGAGTAACGAAGTGAAAGCACTCGGTAATTTTAAGCTCTCGTTCGGCAAACTTACGCTGCCGCATCAGCTTATGCGAATGGTGCTGCTGGAGCAAATATACAGAGCATTTTCCATACTGTCCAACACAAAATATCACAAATAAAAAATGCTGAACGGATAATCACTCCGCTCAGCATTTTCTTTTTAGCTATTAACTTGTTTTATTGTTGACTGTTGTGCCGTCTACATACTGTGTACCGGCAACAGGATTTTTGCCCGATTTTGCGGCAACGAGTTCATCACATGTAACGAGCTGGTAGCCTTTCTTAATCAGCTCAGGCACCATACGCTCAACAGCATCTGCGGTAGAGGAATAAATCTCGTGCATCAGTATAATATCACCGTCGCCTACATTTTTCATTACGGTATTATATACCTTGTTTGCGTCACGGTACTTCCAATCCTCAGTGTCTAAACTCCAATAATACAAAGGCATCTTTTCCTTTACACATTCGTCCAGCATAAGCTGAGTTGTGTTACCGCCGGTAGAACGGAAAGCTGTAGGATACTGACCGCAAGCCTTATATATAGCTTCGCTCGCTTTGCTGATATCACTCTTTGTAACATTCTTTCCGTAATGGTCGTGCTTGTAGGTATGATTACCTATTTGGCAGCCGAGCTGAACCTTACGCTTTACATTCTTAGGATGGTCGGCAGCATTTTGTCCTACCATAAAGAAAGTTGCTCTTGCGTGATACTTTTCAAGCACATCAAGAATTTTGTCGCTGGCAGTATTGTAACCCGGACCGTCATCAAATGTGAGTGCAATCATCGGTTTGCTCTTGTCTACATTGGCAGTCATATCAATCTTTTCGGCAATCTTCACCTGAGCTGTTTTGCTCCAAGCACTGTATTCTCTCGATTTATTGAAGCTGACATAGCACCTTGCACGAACAGAATATGTGTCCTTTGCGGTGAGCTTTTCTATCTTTTGTTCAAACTCATTATTGTTAGTAATTTCTACCTGCTTTGGACTGCTGAAATCGTCGCCCTTAACATACTGAATCTGATAGCCCTGAGCCTTATCGTTTTTGCTCCACTTCATATCAAGTATGCCTTCATCGGGACTGGTTGCAGAAACATTAGGCGCTGTAGGAACTGTGCAAAATGTGACATCATCCTTTGATTGACTCTCGACCACCTTGTCTTTTTTCATCTTATACGCAGTAACATATGCACTGTATTTTGTTCCCTGTTCCAATTTGTCAAGCTTAGCTGTAGTATCAGACTTATCCTTGACTGTCATTATCTTCTTGTAGTCTCCGTCATTTTGTTTTGTATATATAAAGTAACCGTCGGCTGAAGAAACCTTTGACCAAGTAACCGATGCAGAATTATCCCCAACATCAGAAACTTCTACCTTTTTTACATCGGCAATTTTTGTTGACTGTACAGAACCCATTGCAATGAGTGCCGCAATAATGACAATGACAATAACGCCTAAACCCACCGCTCTAATTTTTCTTGAGTTCATAATTTTCACCTCTCTATATCCCACTGTACTTATTATGCCACTATTATAATTCTTAAATAACAAAATTTCAACACAAAAAATGTTATTTTGAAAAAACTTTGATATTTGACCAAAAACCCCACTTTTCTACCATTGCCGCAATGTGTCGGCACGCTCATAACAGTTTATGCATACAGGTATACTGATGATTACCACAAACATAACAAACCTAAAAAGCGAGTATTTATGCTGTTTTCCGGCATCTATAGCATTGCTGGCATAGGTTACATTATACTTTTTATCAAAAAAATATACAAAAGCATTGCAATATAAAACACTATGTGTTATAATAACATTACTAAATTTTTGATAAATGGGGATTATATCAAATGAATAAGACAAAACCATCAATCGTCGAATCATACATCAAGTTAATCGACGACGAAAAGTACGACAAAGTATCAATCACTGATCTCGTATCGGAAAACCAAGTCAGCAGACAAACATTTTATTATCACTTTGATGACATAAATGATATGCTTGACTGGGCATTCAGACAAGAGCTCAAGAACGCTTGTGAAGAAATGGAATACGGCGAAACTCTCGAAGAGTGCTTTGCTCCTGTTCTCGCAACAATCAAAAAGTATCACAATTTGGTAAAGAAGGCAACTAAGGCTGACGATCTTATATTCATCTACAACCTCTTCTACAAATTATTCAAGAGATTTGTTAAGGAATATATTATCGAAAAGTCACCACTCCAGAGCTACGACAACTACGATTTCATCATCGAGACTTGGTCATATGCTCTCGCAGCAAAGGTAATCAAAGAAGCTCGTGGCAGAAGATCTAACTACGACGCTATGTTCACCGATTGCCTCAACAAATTTAAGAAATTTGTAGCATAATCAACAGAACAATCCAAAAGAGAGACTGTACACAGTCTCTCTTTTTTTCGGTCTTTAGCAAACAAAAAGAAGAAGGTCAACGGTGTGACCTTCATCTTTTTGTTATATGAAGTTATGAATCAGAGACTGATTTATTTCTCTACTGCCTTGAAGCCCTTTTCAAGATCAGCGATAATATCATCGATGTTTTCTGTACCGATGGAAAGACGAATTGTGTTAGGATGAATATTCTGATCCTCCAATTCCTCGGGGCTGAGCTGTGAGTGAGTAGTGGTAGCAGGGTGAATAACAAGTGACTTAACATCTGCAACATTAGCAAGGATGGAGAAAATCTCAAGAGAGTCAATAAATTTCTTTGCCTCTTTTTCGCCGCCTTTAATGTCGAAGGTGAAGATTGAACCTGCACCGTTAGGGAAATATTTGTCGTACAAATCCTTATACTTAGGCTCCAATGACGGATGGTTAATCTTTTCTACCAACGGATGATTGTTAAGATACTCAATTACTTTAAGTGCATTTTCTACATGACGCTCAACACGGAGAGAAAGTGTCTCTGTACCCTGAAGAAGTAGGAATGCGTTGAACGGTGAAATGGTAGCACCTGTATCACGAAGAATGATAGCACGGATATATGTTACGAAAGCTGCAGGGCCTACTGCATCTGCAAAGCTAACGCCGTGATAGCTTGGGTTTGGATCAGCAATCTGTGGGTACTTGCCCGATGCTTTCCAATCAAACTTTCCGCTCTCTACGATTATACCGCCGAGGGTTGTGCCGTGACCGCCGATAAACTTTGTGGCAGAAGCGGCAACAATGTCTGCGCCGTACTCAATAGGACGGAGAAGATAAGGAGTAGTAAAGGTGTCATCAACAACAAGAGGAATGTTGTGCTTATGAGCTATATCTGCTACTGCCTGAATGTCGATAATGTTTGAATTAGGATTACCGAGAGTCTCGATAAACACTGCCTTTGTGTTATCCTGAATAGCAGCCTCAAAATTAGCTGGATCATCAGGATCAACAAATGTAGTGGTTACACCGTGGTGTGGGAAAGTGTGAGCGAGATAGTTATAAGTACCGCCGTAAATTGTCTTAGCTGCTACGATATGGTCGCCTGCCTGTGCCAAAGCCTGAAATGTATAAGCAAGCGCTGCTGCGCCGGATGCTGTAGCAAGTCCTGCAGAACCGCCCTCCAAAGCAGCAAGTCTCTTTTCGAGGACATCCTGAGTAGAGTTTGTAAGTCTGCCGTAAATGTTGCCTGCATCTGCAAGACCAAATCTTGCCTCAGCGTGATCGCTGTTGCGGAACACATAAGATGTTGTCTGATAAATCGGTACTGCTCTTGCATCAGATGCCGGATCCGGTGATTCCTGTCCTACATGAAGTTGAAGTGTTTCAAATTTATAATTAGCCATAATAATTTTCCTTTCAAGATAAAAAATAGATTTTTGTTTTAGTTTATTTTAGAATGTTGTATCGGTTTATGAATCAATGAGTGTCAACACATTCGTCCAAATCTAAAATTTTGTCTCAAAAGAGCTGTGAGATACTTATTCATAGTCTTAATCTCCATTGCCCACTGTTTTCGTAGGTTTTTCGTTGGCTATATAATAACCCACAATTCCCACTATGTCAATAGGTTTTTTGAATTTTTTTGAAAAATTTTTTCCGGAACATTTTCAGCCAAGTATATAATAGTAATAGATAATACAACAAAATATATAAGAGATACACAAATTGACTATAATAATTCTAAATATTTTAGTAATTCTATTGAATTTATACAAATATAATGATACAATAACACAGTAAAAAATCTTTCGTGAGAGGTAAATTTATGGAAAAACTAAAATATTTTGTAAACGGCGAGTTCAAGGACTCAAAGGCAGAGGTATGGTACGACCTGCACAATCCGTCAACAGGTGAAAAGACAGGTGAAGCACCCTGCTGCACGAACGATGAGGTACTCGAAGCAATCGAAGCTGCAAAGGCTGCTTACCCTGCTTGGAGAAACACTCCCGCAAGAAAGAGAGTACAAATTTTGTACAAAGTTCGTGAACTTCTTTTGGAGCACAACGACGAGTTGACTATGCTTGTGTGCGAAGAAAACGGAAAGACTTGGGCTGAGGCTGCCGGTGATGTAGGAAAAGCAATCGAAGGCACAGAGCTTGCTACTCAGGCACCGTCTCTTATGATGGGCGAGAGTCTTATGGATGCATCAACCGGTTTTGACACAGTAAAATATCGTGAGCCTTTAGGCGTTTTCGCAGGTATTGTACCGGTAAACTTCCCTGCCATGATTCCTTTCGGCTGGATGGCTCCTGTTTGTGTTGCCTGTGGTAACACACTTGTACTTAAAGCAGCATCATTGACTCCACGCACAGCTATGGCTATAGCAAAATTGTACAAGGAGGCAGGTCTTCCCGACGGTGTTATCAATATCGTAACCTGCTCAAGAAATGAAATCAACACTATCCTTGAGCACCCGGATGTAAAGGGTATCACATTTGTAGGTTCTACTCCTGTAGGACTCAAAATTTACGAAAAAGCCGCATCTACCGGCAAGAGATGTCAGGCTCTCTGTCAAGCTAAGAACCATGCTCTCGTTATGGAGGATTGTGCTCTGGAAAGAACAGTAGCCGGCGTAATCAACTCCGCATTCGGCTGCGGCGGCCAGAGATGTATGGCTCTCTCCTGTTGCGTAGTAGAGGAATCTATCGCAGACAAATTTGTGGCAGAGCTCAAAAAGCAAATCAAATCCATCAACTGTGGTCCTGCTTGGGACAAGAGCACAAGACTCGGCCCTATCACTTATGAAAAGCACTACAAAGAGGTACTCGCAGATATCCAAAAGGGTGTTGACGAGGGTGCAACTCTCGTAGTGGACGGACGCAATCCTGAACTCCCTGCCGGCTACGAAAACGGCTATTTCGTAGGCCCTACCGTATTCGACAATGTTACAGAAGATATGACTATCGGAACAGAAGAAGTGTTTGGTCCCGTTCTTTGCATCAAGAGATGCAAGGGCTTTGATGACGGTCTTAAGATTATGAACGACAACCCATACGCTAACGGCTCAGTTATCTACACTCAGAGCGGCTACTATGCTCGTCAGTTTGCAAGATACACAGACGGCGGTCAGGTAGGTATCAATGTAGGTATCCCTGTACCTGTCGGTTTCATACCGTTCAGCGGACACAAAAAATCCTTCTTCGGTGATCTTCACTGTCTCGGCAAGGACGCATACAGATTCTTCACAGAGAGCAAGTCAGTAACTCAGCACTGGTTCGATGAGGAAGAAAAGAAAGCAAAAGAAGTAGACACATGGGACGGTCTGCTGTAATAAGCAAAAATTCAGCCTGCAAGAAATATTCTTGCAGGCTCTTTTGTTGTCTATAATAAATCATCTTTACTCTGTAGGCATTTTTGCGTATCGTTTGTTCTCCTAAAACAAATGCCGGAAGCCTGTATGAATACAGGTTTTCGGCATTTTCATATTATTAAACTCAGTAGTTAAGGACTTTGTTTTCTACTTCTTCTGTAATTCTCTTAAGGAATTCTTCTACTGTGGTAGCGCCCTCATCGCCGCCCTTGCGTGAACGAACGGAAATTGTGTTAGCCTCAATATCCTTATCACCCACAAGAATCATATAAGGAACCTTTTCCATCTGTGCGGCACGAATCTTAAAGCCGACCTTTTCGGATCTGTCGTCTATCTCGCAACGGATACCTGCTGACTGGAGTTTAGACATAATCTCACGGGCATAATCCTGATGTCTGTCAGCGATAGGCAGGAACTTAACCTGAACAGGAGCGAGCCATGTCGGGAATGCGCCTGCATACTTTTCGATAAGATAAGCGAGTGTTCTCTCGTAGCATCCGATAGAAGTTCTGTGAATAATGTACGGATTTTTCTTTGTACCGTCTCTGTCCACATATTCCATGCCGAACTTTTCGGCAAGCATTTGGTCAATTTGGATAGTAATGAGAGTATCCTCTTTGCCGAATACATTTTTGATTTGAATATCGAGCTTAGGGCCGTAGAATGCAGCCTCGCCGATACCGATTTCATAATCAACACCGAGGTCATCGAGGATATTCTTCATCTTAGACTGAGCCTCATCCCACTGCTCAGGATTGCCGATATACTTTTCTCTGTCCTCAGGGTCCCACTGAGAGAATCTGAAGGACGCATCCTCATAGAGTCCGAGAGTCTTAAGCATAAATGTAGCAAGCTCAAGGCATCCTCTGAACTCGTCCTCTAACTGATCGGGAGTACACATAAGGTGTCCCTCACTGATAGTGAACTGACGAACACGGATAAGGCCGTGCATCTCGCCTGACGCTTCGTTACGGAACAAGGTAGAAGTCTCATTATATCTAAGTGGCAGGTCACGATAGGAACGTGCCTTAGCGAGATATGCTTGATACTGGAACGGGCAAGTCATAGGACGGAGAGCAAATACCTCTTTGTCTTTTTCTTCGTCGCCGAGTACAAACATACCTTCTTTGTAGTGATCCCAGTGTCCTGAAATCTTATACAAATCAGACTTAGCCATAAGAGGAGTCTTAGTAAGCTGCCAGCCTCTCTTAGCCTCCTCATCTTCTACAAATCTCTGCAGAATCTGAATAATCTTAGTTCCCTTAGGGAGAAGGATAGGCAATCCCTGACCGATATAATCTACTGTGGTGAACAGCTCCAGCTCTCTGCCGAGCTTGTTATGATCACGCTTTTTAGCTTCCTCCAGATTAGCCAAATGCTCCTCGAGCATAGATGCCTTAGGAAATGCTGTACCGTAAACACGGCAGAGCACCTTATTCTTTTCATCGCCACGCCAATATGCACCGGTGCACTGTGTCAGCTTAAACGCCTTTACGCTCTTAATCTCAGGGATATGAGGGCCGGCACAAAGCTCAACAAATTCGCCTTGCTTATAAAAGCTGATTTTTTCGCCTTTTGCGGCGTGCTCTTTAATAAGTTCTACTTTGTATGGCTCATTCTTTTCTTCCATAAGCTTAATTGCCTCATCGGCAGGAAGCTCAAAGCGTTCTATTTCCGGATTTTCTTTTACGATGTTCTTCATCTCTTTTTCGATTTTTTCCAAATCGTCGGGAGAAAATGACTTTTCTACATCAAAGTCATAATAGAAACCGTCGTCGATAGCCGGACCTATAGTCAGCTTAGCGTCGGGATAAAGACGCTTAACTGCCTGTGCCATAATGTGTGATGCGGTGTGATTGAATGTCTTTCTTCCGTCTTTATTATCAAAAGTAAGAACCTCAAAGGTACAATCGTCTGTAATCAAAGTTCGTAAGTCTCTCACTTCGTTGTTGATTTTGCAGGAACAAGCACTTCTGTAAAGTCCCATAGAAATCTCTTTTGTTACATCTGCGGCGG
>URJF01000025.1 GCA_900548085.1 uncultured Oscillospiraceae bacterium
TATAGACATCGTAGATATGCCACTTGCTGTTTTGCGAAAAATCGAAGCAAGGCTTAAGTTCCGGAATAATCACTGCGATAACATCTCTGTAATCTGTCAAAATACGCTCAACATTGTCACCCAAAAGCAGCTTTTTCAGCTCAACAAAAATGCGTTCGGCTGCAATATTTTTTAATAAATCCTTATTACTGATAATAGAACGAGAGGTATCGGGCTCAATCTCAAAGCCGAGCACAGCGGCAAAGCGGAGGGCACGCATTATGCGGAGCGCATCCTCATTAAACCTGCGGTCAGGATCACCGACACAGCGAATAAGACGACGGTCAATATCCTGTTTTCCGCCATATACATCCACAACGCCGTCACGGTCGTTGTACGCCATAGCATTAACCGTAAAATCACGTCGAGCCAAATCTTCTTTTATATCCGTAACGAAATTGACGCTGTCGGGGTGGCGATTGTCGAGATAACTGCCGTCTGTACGGAATGTGGTAATCTCATAATTTTCGCCATTTAGCACAGCGGTAACAGTGCCGTGCTTGAGTCCGGTTTCAATATATCTGATGCCGTTATTGCTCAAAACCGATTCGGTCTGTTTCGGCAATGCAGAAGTGGTAATATCCACATCGCCGCCTTTTCTGTCCATAAAAGCGTCACGAACACAACCGCCTACGGCGTAAGCCGAATAGCCGCTGTCCAGCAACAAGTCTATTATTTTTTTTGCATCGTCGGGCAAATTCATAAATATCTCCAAAAAACTTAATCTGTGTTTATTTTAGCACAAAAAGGAGAACAATACAAACGGTGATTTTTTGAATTGGTATTTGATATACACTCTTGCATTTTTGGGCGGCGGCAATATTTACTGCCTGACGGAAATACTTTACAGAAGCAGAACGCACTACAGTATGTTCTTTTGTGCCGGTATGGCGGTAGTTGTACTCTTAGGCATCTATACAAAAAACAGAGAAATATCTCCCCTGCTGTTTGCGCTCATAGCGACAGGAGTTATAACCGGATTTGAATTAATATACGGTCTGATATTTAATGTTATACTAAAAGAAAATGTGTGGGATTATTCAAGCGTACCGCTGAATTTTTTGGGGCAGATATGCTTGCCTTTTTCTGCAATATGGGCAGTATTCGGTATAATACTGTATGGCACATTCAAAGCCATAAAAATATAAGCGGTCGAAAATCTCGACCGCTTATATTTTTATTTTGTTTTGACTGATTGCGCACTGCTCCACTTAGAACAATATTTTTTGCCATCTACGGTTTTGTATGTACACAGACGGACATAATATTTTTTCTTAGACTTCAGAGATTTAACTGTCTTTGTTGTAGTTTTGTTAGACACAGTTACAGTCTTAGCATTTTTGAAATTTTTATCTGTACTGTACTGAATTCTGTAGCCGGTGGTCTGAGTGGTATATTTTTTGATATTAACCGTAAATGATTTTTTACCCGGTTTTAGACTCTTAACAGAAGTATTTTTCGGATTGATAACATAAGTAAGAGTCTTTTCTCCGTAGTATCTGCCGGAAAACTTAACCTTGACGCTATACTCACCTACATTTTTGCAATTTTTAGGGTAGGACACATTGTAATAATCAGTAGAAATATCATGTCGTTTCGAATCTAAAACTTTGATTACAGGCTTTCGATTGGTATTGTTGTAAGTAAAAGCGGTTTTAGTAAGTGACACGGAATAGATAAGCGGAATAATGGTATTTCTGCTATAAGCACCGCACTTGGTGCACTGCCATCTGTAATTACCGTCAACTTTAAATGTTGCCTTATCTAAGCGGACCACATAATCGTGCTTGGTGGCAGGTATATACTGATTGTCTAAAGAATATTCGGCGCCGCAAACAGAACATTTATAATAATCTATACCGCATTTTTCGCAAGTAGCCGGCTCGGATTTTATGAGAACATAATGGTGATTCCTTGCCTCAATAAATTCTCTCTTTTGCTCATAGCCGCAGGCTGAGCAATAGCCGGCATCGGTCCAGCCGTCCTCGTTATCGGTAGCCGGTGTACCGGCCTGCGTGATAACCATAGAGTGTGCAACTTTAGCTATCGGTGTGGACTTAATCAGCTTGTTGCAGAGAACACAGCGGATTTCGTTTGCGCCCTCTTTTGCACAAGTAGGCTCGACCTTATGAGACACTGTGGTATCGTGAGTACATTCGGACAAATCATAATACTTCAGACCGAGCTCATATGCTCTAATCTGTGCAACAGAATCGGGATAACAACCAATAATCACTTTGTCTTTAAATTTACAATTAGCACGAGTATACTTTCCGAGAATGCCGATATATTCAAGTGGACGCTCAGCAACATTTTGCGCTATGTCGAGAGTATCTGCCTTTACTACAGCGGTTGTCTTGGATGGATCAACATCCAACAGATAATTGCTGCAATATAGGTAGCCGTCCTTCCAATTATTCAATCTGTTGTAATAAGCAGTTCCGTCAAAAGCGTCAATTCCTATACTGGTGAGAGAGTCGGGCAAAGTGATACTGTGCAAAGACTTGTAGCCCTTAAAAGCACTTTCGCCGATACAAGCAACAGGCAAATTTTTGCCGGACTCGGCGTCATAAATCTCAGACGGAATATTGAGCACATCAACATTCTTATTGTTATATCCTGTAATTATTGCGTAACCTCTAGAGGCAACATAAGTAAAGCCATTACTCTTACTGTCTGCATAAGCTGAAAAATCAAGTCCTGCCGATAAGGACAGTACCATAATCAATGACAAAACAATACTGACAATTTTTTTCATTTCAAAACCCCTTTTTCAAAAATTAAAGCTTGTTTATAATTTCTCTGTAGCCTTCATAATACAAACTGATATGCAAAAAGTCAATATATAGAGCCAAAATAATTGACCAAAGAGTCATTTATCGGACAGTAAAAGCCCTCAACCGAAATTTACGGTTAAGGGCTGTATTTTTACCTATCGAACGAGAATTTTACAGGCTGTTTTTTATTGTATTTTTCAATCTCGGAGAGCACAAGTTCCTTTTCGTCATCTGTTAGAGGTGCTTTTTCTTCGGGATAGTCCCAATTAGACAGTGGCTCAGCTTTGGTACAGACCATTTTTCCGTCAATGAGCACCCATGGAAAAGCAATGATTTTGCGCTTATTCTTAATATAAATCAATGTGCCCTTGCTGCCCTCGGAAATATTCTTGAAATAACTGAGTCCTTTTGCCTCCATCATCAAAATGCGTATCTGCTGGTCAAAGGGCATCTTTGCCAACGAATTACGATTGATTCGTGGGATAATAAATATTCCCAGCACAACAAGGACGACAGCAACTAAAACGATTATCTGTGTGCTACCCATTGTTGAGCACTCCTACAGTAATAATTTCAAACGGTGTGTAATCAATTCTGTCTGTTTTTTCTATCTTATTCTCGAGCATATCGAGGATATATACAGGCTTGTCTAAGGTAATTGTGCCACGATTTCCGTTTTGTTCACTGAGGCGAACAACAGTCATAGACTTATCTTCTGACAGTTTTGCAGCCTGAAGATACAGTGGCTCAAATGTAGGCAAAGTCCACTGTTTATCTGATTTTATCAGCGGCACATTGTACTGCAGTGCAATATTGTTGATGCCTGCTGAAACTGCACCTTCTGCATGAGGCATAATCATATAGCAAAAATCATGCTCACCCATATCCGAAGTAACATTAGGACGGATAGTAGAGCGAAGCAATGACAGACTGACAGTATTTTTGTCAAAACCTACACCGTATTTGCCGTCATTTATGAAAGCGATACCGCCATCGTTTTCGCTAAGGTCGCACCAATTATGATAGCAAGTCTCAAAGCGTGCCTGCTGCCATGTGGTATTGCGGTGGGTGTCACGCTCTATATATCCTGCCGAGGTATCGCAAAGTGCCTTGCGAGTGAGGACGTTGCAGCTGAACTCAACCTTTGCGAGCTTATGCTTTTCGTGCCAATCGACTATATTTTCTACCTCTATTCCCTTGCTGCGACGGAAAATGCGAATAATCATTGTCCAAGTGGATTTTTCGGTAACAAGCACTGTCTTAAATGATGCGCTCTCGCCGTCTCTCTCCACGAGAGTAAAAGGCGTGCGAACAGTAAGCGGGATCTGCTTGTCCTTATAGTTAGGAAGAATATCCCAAGCATCGTAGTTTCCGGGGCAGTCGGTGTACAACTTCAGCTTATTGAACTCTCCGTCGATCCACTCTCTGTTCTGTTCCTTATCGAACAAAGAAAGGATTGAGCCGTCATCGGCAAATTTTATGGAATAAAACGGAGTCTCTACAGTATCGTCGATAGTGAACCAGTCGGTATCTCTCTGTGTACTGCGAAGTGTCTTTGATTCCATAGGCTTCATATCAGGAATGAGCCAATTACCCTTTTTGCCGTATCGGGTAGCTGTGCCCTTTTTGTTAGGCACAAAGGTAAGAGCATCACGATGAATGTTTAAGGTATTAAGATACTTAGCACCTGTAGAAATTATGGAATCAAGCTCTTTTTCGATATACTCGTAGTCAGCCATCGCATCATCATATACCGGATGAATGTGAGAACCCGGCAAAATATCATGAAACTGATTAACAAGAAACTTTTTGTACAGCCCGGTAATACGCTCCTGATTGTCCTCGCATCTGATGAGAGATGCAATCTCGGCACTGCGGAACTTATACTCAAGGCGACGATTGAGCTTTTTTAGGTTAGATGCGGTAGTGAAAGTGCCACGGTGCATCTCGAGATAAAGCTCTCCGTCCCAAGTCTCAAGCTCTGTATTGTCCTTCAGATTTTTTTCGAGAAATTCTGCTCCGCCCATATGAGTACACTTAGGCATAATGGACAACTTATCAAAGCGGTGCATAAGTTCTATCATTTCTTCGGTGCAACCGGAACCGCCATCGCCATAGCCAAACATATTCATAGTCTGACCGCCCTTGTCCTTGTCTATATATGCCTCCCAATTCTCCTGAACCTGCGATGGCTCATTCCAAGTGATAAAATGGGTAGGCGGAACGCAAGCGTAGACCTCGGAGCCGTCTATTCCACGCCAAATAAAGTTATTGTGCGGAAAACGGTTAGTATCGTTCCATGTGGACATTTTGTTAGAAACAAAATAGTCAACGCCGCTCTTTTTAAGTATCTGCGGCATAATCCAAGAATTACCGAACACATCCGGCAGCCAAGCATTGTTTACGGTTTTGCCGAACATACGCTTGTAGGTAAGCTGACCATACAGGCACTGACGAATGAGCGACTCGGCGGACGGAATGTTACAATCCGGTTCAACATACATAGCACCTACCGGCTCAAACTGACCGTTCTTTACCTTCTCCTTAAGCTCATCGAAAACCTCGGGATAATATTTTTCGAGAGTTTCATAAACATAGGGTTGAGTGTGAGTATATTTGAAATCGGGATACTTGTCCATCAGTCTAAGCTGAATGAGAACGGTGCGCAAATTCTTTTGTACGGCGTGAATACGGCGCCAATAGTAAGCAATGTCGAGATGAGAATGAGCAATGAGTGCAACATCGCCTGCGCCCTTATATGTATCATTAGCATAGACCACAGTGTCAATATAGTTCTTTGCCTCATCAACACCTGTCAACTCATCATCGTCAAAATCGATAAGATTCATAGCGTTGTTCAGTTCTCGGTTTAGAAAAGCACGGTAGTCCTCGTTGAACAGTTCCGACTTTGCGATATTAAGCAGAACCTCAAAATCCCACACCAAATCCTGCACCTTATGGTCAACGGTACAGATATATGCGCCCTCAAAAATTTGGCGACAGCCTCTTACGGAAAGACTCTCCGGATTGCGCTCGTCATCGGGCTTTGAACGGTTATAACCCATCATATCAAAATGGAGAGTTTCTTTGTCGTTGATATAGGGTGAAATGAGCATACGCTCTCTGTTAGGGTCAACGCCGCCTACATACTTTCCGTTAATCTTAACGCAGATTTCGGCAGCGGTTTTCAGTGAGAACCAAAGCTCCTCGCCCTGCATATCCTCGGGAACATCCACATCTGCTTTTATGAACGCTGTGCCGTCGGGTGTAAAATACATATCACCCTTATTCAGCGGTCTGTAGTCGTCGGAATAATATTCGAACTCCATCTCGGATACCTGACGGGCATCCCTAATCATAAGGTTTTTTATTTCCCACTTTTTTGAATATATATGTCTTTTGAGCCAGCCGAAGCGTAAATCCGTCCACTCCTCCGGACGCATAGAACGGCGGACAACTTTTATATGAGCCATAATGTCTGTTAGCCTTTCTTACTTTTTTCTGTTTTTATACATCTTGAAAATATGGTTTTTTGCGGATAGCATTGACCTTTACCGTCTTGTGCAGGTCGTGCTCAATCTGCTCCTCTATCCAAGCCACGCATCTGTGGAGGATAAGGCACTTTGAACACTCGCCACGAAAGATAACAGTCAGCTCCTGTCCATCCAAACTGACAAATTCTATCCATCCGCCGTCGCCCTGAAGCTTAGGCTGTAACACATTTTCTACATAATCCTGAATTTTCATATGCTCTCCTATCAGTCGTTTATCATAGATTTTATCTTTGTTCTGATTGTTTCGAGACGGTGCTTTGCATTGTCTCTGTCCTTGTCAACAATAGAATAATAAACCTTTATCTTAGGCTCGGTGCCGCTGGGACGAACTGCCAGCCATGAGCCGTCCTCAAAGATATATTTGAGCACATTTTCCTTCGGTAAATCACGGATGCCGTCTTTGAAATCGATAATCTCTTTTATACCGTCGAACAAATCTTTGCCGGTATTCCTAAAGAGTACCATAAGGGATTGGATTTTTTCTGCACCGTCCTTGCCCTTGAGTACAAAACTGTCCAGATAGTCCAAATAGTAGCCGTACTCATCATAGATTTCGTTCAGTCCGTCCACGAGAGTTTTGCCATGATTCTTATACCACGCTGCCATTTGGCAAATGAGCATGGAGGATACGACAGCGTCCTTGTCACGAGCGTGAGTTCCCACGAGATAGCCATAGGACTCCTCATATCCGATTACAAATTCTCTCTCTCCTGTTTCCTCATACTTATTGATTTTGTCTCCGATATACTTAAAACCGGTAAGGGTTTCTTCTATGTTAAGTCCGAATTTTCTGCCGATATTTGCACCCAACTCGGAGGTGACTATTGTCTTGATAAGTGTGGATTTCGGATTAAGTTCCGATTTGTGCATAGTCAGTACAAACTTAACGAGCAATGCGCCTGTTTGGTTGCCTGAAAAGAGAACATAATCGTCGCCGTCTTTTACTGCAATGCCAACTCTGTCGCAGTCGGGATCAGTACCCAAAACTAAATCTGCTCCGATTTCCTTAGCCTTTTCGATAGCGATATTAAGGGCGTCCTTTTCCTCCGGATTAGGTGAGCGAACGGTAGAGAAATTACCGTCAGGCAATTCCTGCTCCTTTACCACGGTAACATCCATACCCTGCAACATACGGCGAACAGGGATATTGCCGGTGCCATGGAGGGGAGTGTAAACAATTTTCAGGTCCGACTTTTCGGTATACACAGACTGCTTTGCAACCTGCTTGAGATACTCTGACAGCACATTCTCGCCTATAATAGTGATACCCTCGTCACTGTCGGAGAACGGAATAGAAGAAAAATCTTCTATCGCATTGATATATTCTATTGCATTCTTAGCGTCCTCGGTGCAGAACTGACAGCCTTTGCCGTCATAGACCTTATAGCCGTTATACTCCTTTGGATTATGGGAGGCAGTAATCATTACGCCAGCCGTACAGCCCAAATAGTGAGTAGTAAACGAAAGAACAGGAACGGGCACAAGAGTTTCATAAAGATATACCTTAAAGCCGCATGAGGCAAAAATGCCTGCCGCAGTTTTAGCAAAAAAAGCCGAATTATTACGGCTGTCATAAGCCAAAGCAACCTTAAGTTCGCCGCTGTTCTTAGACTTAAGATAGTTTGCGAGGCCGAGAGTAGCCTTTCCTACTGTATATTTGTTCATTCTGTTTGAGCCGGCACCCATTATTCCACGCAGACCGCCTGTACCGAACGCAAGGTCTTTGTAGAACCTGTCCTCTATTTCTTTTTCATCAGTAATTGCCATAAGCTCATTCTTTGTATCTTCATCAAATGTGAGCCACAAATTGTATTTTTCTTTGTAGTCCATACCGTATCCTCCGCAAAGTAATTTTTCGCTAACATTATATCACAACAATATTTTTAACTCAATAAAAAAAGAGGCAAAATCGCCTCTCTTAATAAAATGTTTATAGTAGGAATTTATTTGCTTACCATTTCAATACTCACATGATTATTATAAAACTTTATTCTGTCTTTTTGCTTAAGTTTCTTTGTCCTATAAGTAAATTCTCGATAAAGCCAATAGTTCGGACCATACTCATAATCCACAGTACGAAATACTTTTTTCTTGTTATCATAGTAGAATCTGTGCTTAAACTTATACTCATGGCTCATATAACTCTTGGTACTATAATCATATATTTTCTTTTCTTGAGCAACGACTATTCCGTTCTTTATTGAATATGTACCTGTAGTTCTTGTAATAACTTTGCCCTTTCCGTTATATCCGTCAAATTTAGCACAATCATATTCATAACACTTGAATGTCCCATCCTTGCTGAATATAAACTCCTCAAGTTGTGGACATTGAGGTGAGCCTTCATAAAGATATCCACTAAGCAACATTTTCTTTATGTTCACATTAGCAATGGTAGACTTTTTATAAACATTGGAATATGCGCCATAGGACTTTTTCTTGCCCCTCGTTTTGTAGGCTCTCACCTTAAACTTATAGGTTTTGTTTGGAGACAGCTTTGTTATTTTTGCCTTATTTTTAGAAACAGTTGCTACTGTCTTATACTTTTTGCTCTTTGAGTTATATTTGTACACTTTGTAGCCGGAGGCATTCTTCACCTTTTTCCAAATGAGCGTGATTGACTTAGTGTCATATGTATGGGACACAACGCCTGTCACTTTTCCCACAGATGCGGCATACGCCGAGAAAGACACAGCCGACAAACTCGACACCAGCACAACAACCGAAAGTAATAAACATAAAATCTTAGATGCTTTTTTCATATTTGTTTCTCCTGTGTATTAGTTCACTATTTTGTTTTGACTGAGTTTGCCTTTGACCAAGAGGAATAGTAGTTTTTCTTGTTCACAGTCTTATACGCACGGACACGGACATAATATTTTTTCTTAGACTTCAGCTTTTTCACCGTCTTAGAGGTGCTGTTTTTGCCGACATTGAGCGTCTTGGCGTTCTTGAATTTTTTGCTCGTGCTGTACTGAACCTGATAGCCGGTAATCTGTGCAGGTTGTTTGTTAAAAGCAATCTTAAAGCCTTTCTTTGCAGCAGAAATTTTTGAAATACCTACTGCTTTCGGAACGATAGTAAAATATAAATTTTTTGTGCCGGAATAGTAACCGCTAAATGTAACCTTTACAACATATCTGCCTATATTTTTTCTACCACTCGGATATGTAACAGCATAATTTTTTGCAGAAATAGTATTTCCTTTTGCATCCAAAACTTTTACTGCCGGCTTTTTGGCACTACCGTTATAGACATAGTTTGTGGAAGAAAGTGCTATAGTTTTCGGATAATAAATCGTTGACTTTGACTGTAAATCCCCACAATCCGAGCACTTAGTTACTATACTTCCGTTTCGGTCTAAAGTTGCTTTTGTTACATAGCGTTTGTATGAATGAGGAACAATAACCTCCTCCATAACACACAGCTGATAATCAGTGTCATAATATCCCCATCCCTGAGAATTATCAATTACAAAGCAATAATTTCCCGAATTGAGAGACACTACAGCGTCACACCAATAATCAAAATAATTTGAGGTTTTCGCTTCAGCATAATACTTTTTGGCAACATCTTTTCCTATTTTCCAATCATTATAATCTGACTGATTTATTATAATAATCTTTGGTGCAATAGGACCATAAGTATCATATTTACAATCAAAATCAATCGATAATTTCGTATATGAATCAATTGAAAATTTGTAACACTTATGACCATCCCAGCTTATTTGTCCTGTTTGAACACTGCCAAATGGTAAATATGAGTCCTCTGCATATGCAGACAAGTCAACACCTACGGTAATACTGAATACCATCAAAACGGACATTACGATAGACAAAACTTTTTTCATATTTGTTTCTCCTTTTTGTTTAATGGAAATATTATAGCCTAATGGTAAAATCGGTGCAATATGTTCCCGAGTGTTACCTAAAAGTGCTGAAGTCAGTAACACCTCGTAAAGCCGCATAAGCAGTGAGCTTTTGAGCTTTTACAAAAAGAAAAATTATTTTTTATCGCTAAAATCGGCGGTTTTTGATTTTGTCACCATACTCATATTGCATAACAAAAAGCTCCTGTTGACATTTATATCAACAGGAGCAAAAGCGAAAAATATTCTCTTTTTTTGAGTTATGAGGCAAGGTCGCCGACTAACATCATATAGTCACCAATCTGAACACCGAACTCAGGTCCGCCCTCCATTATGAGCTGGGAGTTGGCTGTCATCTGGAACATATCGCCGGTACCGAGCAAAATCTTAAGGGCAGATGTGGGACAATCGAACTTCATATTAAAGAATGGTTTTGCTCTCTTATATGCGCCTCTTCCGGCACGGGATTTTCCGGCTTTAATACGGATATATGCAGTGCACTCGGGGTGACCGATAACCTCCCACTGATAGCAACGGTCAGGCGACTTAAGCGTCCATTCGTGAATCTTTGGGTGGCCCATTTTGTTAAGCTGCGAAATTCCCGACGAAAGCAAATAGAAATACAATTTGCAAAGCAAAACAGAAGTAGCCTCGTCGTCCTCGGGAGGTTCTTTGATGCCCAGCAGAGCGGACATTTTCAGCAGAACCTGCATAAATTTTAGGAATTTGCCAAAAGATTTAATTTTCATCTTAGGCAAAGATTTCATATCGCCTTTCATAAAAGCGTTCATTTTTTCCATAGAGGAGAAAGCAAGCTCTGCGTCAATCTTATCTTGACCGAGATACTCACCTAATTTTACGGTCCATTCACCGTTTTGAATGATAAAATGGACTGCCTCTTTGTCCTCCACATTCACTTTTGCGGAGACTTGATAAATCGCATTTACTCCCTCAAACTTTTTCTTAAGCTCGGGAACATCTGTAGCGACAGTCTTTAGCAGTGGCAATGCAGCCGCCATAAAGACTTTATTAGTGTAGCGAACTTCATCGCTTGGCATAATATTACGCTCCTTTCCGATAGTAGATGCAACGGGACAGATTAGAATTCGTCATCCCAAGCGTCATCTGCTTCAAAGTCAGCGTGCATCATTTCTGTAATAGTTTCGGCAATACCGTTAGCATCAATCTTAGCAAGGGCAAGCAAGTCCTCCTGCAAACCGATTGTGGAGAAAGCGTCCTGGTGACCGAGCATCTTAAATGCGCAAGCCTTTCCACTCTTAGCCACAACCTCAGCAACAGCTGAGCCGAGACCGCCCATAACCTCGTGGTCCTCTACCGTGATAATACGACGAGTATCCATAACTGCATTCATAACAGCTTCTTCGTCAAGGGGCTTGATTGTGTGCATATTGAGCACTCTAACCTTGAGTCCCGCATCGGCCTCTACCATACGGGCAGCCTGCATGGCCTCAAAAACGCAAGAGCCACAGGCAATAACGGTAATATCTGTGCCCTCATTCATAGTGGTAGCCTTGTTCCACTCAAACTTGCAATCGTCTACATTCTTATAGATAACCTGGTCAAAGCCACGGTTGATACGAATATAAACAGGGCCGTCAATATCATAAGCAGCCTTTACTGCATGGTATGTCTCTGCACCGTCGCAAGGACAGATAACAGTCATATGTGGCAATGTGCGCATACAAGCCATATCAATAAGAGAATGGTGAGTAGAACCTGCCTGACCGAAAGAAGTACCTGCATGGGTAGCAATAATTTTAACCGGTACATTCTGATAACAAATATCTGTATGTATTTGGTCAAGGGAGCGTGCAGCGGTAAAGATAGCAAAGGTAGACGCAAACGGAATGAGTCCATTCTTAGCCATACCGGCAGCCACGCCGAACATATTTTGTTCTGCGATACCTACATTGAAAAATCTATCCGGGAACTTCTCGCCGAACATACCAATCTTTGTGGATTTTGCAAGGTCGGCGGTGAGAGCGACAACATCCTTATGCTCTTCGCCGAGCTCACAAAGTGCAATACCGTAGCATTCTGCTGTAGACAGCTTTGTGGTATCTGTCATTGTATAAGCCATTCCGCCCATAATTACGCCTCCTTTTCTGCGCGTTCTACACGCTTCTTGTAGTAGTTATCAAGTGATGCATAAGCCTTAGCCTTAAGCTCATCGTCCAGTGAGCCGTAATGCCAATGGTAGTCATCCTCCATAAAGTCAACGCCGGCACCCTTAAAGGTATCCATAATGATAGCCGTAGGCTTGTCGCCGCCGTCCTGATGATTCTTTATAGCAGCCTCGATAGCATCGTTGAGCTCTTTCATATTCTGTCCGTCAACACGAACAACATTAAAGCCGAATGCCTCAAACTTCTTGTCGAGAGGCTCAACCTTCATCTCATCGTCTACTCTGCCGTCAATCATACACTTATTGTTATCGGCAAGTACAACTACATTGGAAAGTTTGAACTGAGCGGCAGCCATAGCAGCCTCCCAATTTGAGCCTTCGTTAAGTTCGCCGTCACCTGTGAGTACATAGTTCATATAATCCAAGCCATTTACTCTGCCTGCAAGAGCAAATCCTACAGCAAGTGAAAGACCATGGCCGAGAGAACCGGTGGAGCAATCTACACCTCTGACCTTGTTGCAGTCGAGATGCATACCTATCTTTGCACCGGTGAGGTTAAAGATATGGAGCTCCTCCTCAGGCATAAAGCCGAGGTCAACGAGCACAGGTGCATAGCCTACTGCACAGTGTCCCTTAGAAAGAACAAAGCGGTCTCTGTCCTCCATATTGGGATTATTTACATCAATTTTCATAAAACGATGGTAGAGAATTGTCATAGCGTCCATAGCTGACAATGAGCCACCAACGTGACCTGAGCCGCCCCAAACTGCTGTCTGGAGGCAAAGTCGTCTAAGCTGGTCCGCTTTCTTTTCCAAGCGGAGCCATTCTTCTTTGTCAAACGGCTTGAAATCTGCTGGCATATATTATACCCCTTTCAATAAAATAATATGTCTTTAACAATAAACCGTCAGTCTATTATTTAAGTCCCAACTCAGGATGTCTCGCAGCAACAACGCCGAAAGCATCCTCTGCAATATCGACAGCGAGCTTTATGTCATCGTCGGTAACAGACGCATTCATAAAGTGGTTGTGGTGAGAGGCGAGGAACAGACCTCTGCTTACACACTCTGCAACCCACTCCTGATGGAGCATAAGGCTGTCATCATTAGCTATACGAAGATAGAACAGAGCAGGCTCACCGCTCACTTTGAGGTTAAAGCCGTGTTCCTTACCTGCAGCCTTAAGGCCGTCGGTAAGCTTTGTACCCATTTCTCTGAACATCTTAGGTGTATCTAATTTTTTCATCTTAGGAATACAAGCGAGACAAGCGGCAAACGGCTCTGCGCTCATCCAATAAGAACCTGTATATACTACCGAAGAAGCGGTGGCTTTCATATGCTCCTGACCGCAAACAGCAGACATATTATAGCCGTTAGCAAGAGCCTTACAGAAACAGATAAGGTCTGCTTTAATTCCGTAGTAGTGGTCCGAACCTGCAATATCGAGACGGAAACCGGTACGAACATCGTCAAAAATAAGAACCATACCGTGATCGTCACAGAACTTGCGGACTGCTGCCCACTGCTCCTTTGTAGCGCAGGTGTTGTCGTAAAAGTTGCCGTGGTCATATGGCTGAGCAATAAGGCCTGCCACATCTCCGCCGCAAGCGTCATAGGCCTCCTGCATAGCGTCCAAATCAAACCAAGGGACAACAATATTGTTCTCTACTTCTTCAGGAAGAATACCGGGGTAGTCAGCCTTTTGTGCCCACTGAAAGTCGCCGTGATAATATCCTCTGAAGAACATCATTTTCTTTTTGCCGGTATGTGCTCTCGCACACATAACAGAAAAGGTAGTGGCGTCGGAGCCGTTTTTCATAAAGAAAGCCCAATCTGCCGATGCTACTGTATCTTTGAGGAGTTCTGCACACTCTACCATTTTATATGACGGAGAAGTTGTACAGTTGCCTATTTTGAGCTGTGCCATAGCGGCAGCGTCAACATCATCATCGCAATAGCCCAAAACATTAGGACCGTATGCGCACATAAAGTCAAGATATTTGTTTCCGTCTACATCCCAAAAATAAGTACCCTTTGCGTGATCGCACATAAGAGGCCATTTTGTGATAGGAAGGAACAAGCCTTCGGAAGGACCTAAGTGGCCGTAAACTCCTGACGGAATAGCGTCTAATGCTCTGTTGAACCACTCCTGTGATTTTTCGTGTGTATATTCGGGAAATTTACTCATTATTCTTATCCTCCTTAACCCAAGTAGGTTTCAACTCTGTCGAGAATACGGTTTACGTTGTCAATCATATTGATCATACCGCTCATATAGATGTTGCCGGCGCAAAGCTCGGAAATAGTAGATGCGGTACCGTTAAACAAACCGTTTGCAAGCTCGACAGTCTTAAATTCCATAATGGCTCTCGGAGTGTCCGGCTTTTCTTTGATGAGCTGGAGCTGATGATTGCGTACTCTGACAGTGACATACACCTTGTCGGTAATACCCATCTGAATATCACCATCACAAATATATGATGCAGATTTAGTGCTGATAGAATCTGTGTTGCCCAGAGCACAGATAGCACCGCCGATAGTGTACATCGTGAGAATTGTGGATTTTTCAAAAAAGTCCTTATTCTTCAAATCCTCATCACTCGGCATAAGGAACTTGGTCAAGCGGTCTGTAAGTTTAG
>URJF01000026.1 GCA_900548085.1 uncultured Oscillospiraceae bacterium
CCTGCTGCAACAGACGACTCTGAAACAATCTTAAACAAGCCTATCTGTCCACTGTTGGACACATGAGTACCGCCGCAGAACTCTGTAGAAAAGTCACCTGCTTTTACTACACGAACAATGTCGCCGTATTTTTCGCCAAAGAGCATCATTGCGCCCATTTTTTTAGCCTCACCTATCGGCATCTCCTGCATAGTAACAGGCTGTGCTGAAAGAATGAAATTATTTACTGTCATTTCAACCTTTGCGATTTCTTCGTCAGTCATAGGATTGAAATGGGTAAAATCGAATCTAACCTCGGTTTCGTCAACAAGCTGACCTGCCTGCTCAACATGAGTACCGAGCACTTGGCGGAGTGCTGCCTGGAGGAGATGAGCAGCTGTATGATTACGCATAATAGCCTTACGTCGTTCTGCGTTAATGCTTACACTGACTGTGTCGCCAACGCTGATAATTCCTCTGCTTACCTCTCCCTTATGGAGATAAATTCCGTCTGCATTTTTTGCTGTATCGGCTACAATGAAGGCATTGTCGTCGCTGTTCTTAATTACACCACTGTCGCCTACCTGACCGCCGGATACTGCATAGAAAGTAGTCTTGTCGAGGACTACCGTGCCCTTTTCACCTGCACCCAGCATATCTGCAAGCTCACCGTCAGCATTGACAATAGCCACTACCTTAGCGTCGCAGTCAAAATCCGTATAGCCTAAAAATTCTGTCTTAGCGGCGTCAATCTTTACACTGTTGCCTTTCCAAGCATCCTCGCCTGCGTCTTTTCTTGCGGCACGGGCAGTAGCCTTTTGTGCGGCAAGGAGCGCATTGAACTTGTCATCGTCTACAGTAATTCCTCTTTCTTCGAGAATATCTTTAGTAAGATCAAGAGGGAATCCGTAGGTATCATTCAGCTTAAAGGCATCCTCACCTGAGAAAACATTACCGTCCAGCTTATTGATATATTCGTCAAGCATTGCGAGACCTGCGTCGATAGTTTTTCCGAAAGACTCCTCCTCTGCAAGAACAACCTTTGTGATAAGCTCGGCCTTGTCTGCAAGCTCGGGATAAGCCACATGATTTTCGTGAATAACAGTGTCACAAACTTTGTAGAGAAACGGCTCATTCACGCCTAAGAGTCTGCCGTGACGACAAGCTCTGCGGATAAGGCGGCGAAGAACATAACCTCTGCCGTTGTTTGACGGGATAACACCATCGCCAATCATAAATGTGGCAGAACGAATATGGTCGGTGATAACACGGAGAGAAACATCCTTCTTTTCATCCTCATGATACTTAGCACCGGAAATTTCGCTAATCTTTTTCATAATATTTTGGACTGTGTCAACCTCAAAAATATTGTCCACGTCCTGCATAATACAAGCGAGACGCTCGAGTCCCATGCCTGTATCAATATTCTTTTGCTTCAGCTCGGTATAGTTACCGTTGCCGTCATTGTTGAACTGGCTGAAAACATTATTCCAAAACTCAACGTATCTGTCGCACTCACAGCCTGGGCCGCAATCGGGAGAGCCGCAGCCGTACTTTTCGCCACGGTCAAAATAAATCTCGGAACAAGGGCCGCAAGGACCTGAGCCGTGCTCCCAAAAGTTATCCTCTTTGCCAAGGCGGACAATATGCGACGGGTCAACGCCGTTCTGCTTAGTCCAAATATCAAATGCTTCGTCATCATTTTCATAAATAGTGACATAGAGCTTATCTACAGGCATCTCAAGAACTTTAGTACAAAATTCCCAAGCCCAAGCTGTAGCCTCTTTCTTAAAATAATCTCCGAAAGAGAAGTTACCCAGCATCTCAAAGAAGGTGCCGTGACGGTCTGTCTTACCTACCTGCTCAATATCAGGTGTACGAATACACTTTTGGCAAGTGGTAACTCTCGTGCGTGGGGGAGTAACCTCACCGGTGAAATATTTTTTCATAGGAGCCATACCGGAATTGATAAGAAGAAGGCTCTTATCGTTGTTTGGCACAAGAGAGAAAGAAGGGAGTCTGAGATGTCCCTTGCTCTCAAAGAAAGAGAGATACTTTTCTCTCAAATCATTTAGTGATGTCCATTCCATTTTTTTACCTCATATCTAAAAGCACAGTGTGCCGATTATCTGTTTATACAAAAGTTCAAGGGCAACGGTTGAGTTGCCCTTTTAGTTTTTAGAGTTTTTCTGCAATCTTGGTAAGTTCCAAAAGCTCGTCTTTTGTAAAGGTGAGACCCTTGCTCATCTTTGAATGGTCAGGAGACCAATCTCTGACATCAACCTTTGGCTCACGACCGTTCCAAGAAATCATATTAACCTCGCGTGTCCAGCCACGAGCAGTTTCGGAGATAACACCGAGATGCTCTGTGATTTCGTACTTAATTTCGGGCATTGTAGCTCCTCCTTTTCTTTAGTAAATGTAAAATTGAATTATTTTTTGTTTTTAAGTTCCATAACAATGTCTCTTGTGTCACGGGCAATCATAAGCTCCTCATCTGTAGCGAGGATGAACACTCTGACTTTGTCGGTAGGCTCTGTAAGCTCTGCCTCAGCGCCCTTGATTGTCTTTTGGTTCAAGCCCTCATTGATACTAACGCCCATATAGCCGAGATAAGAACAAACCTTAGATCTGAGCCAAAATCCGTTTTCGCCGATACCGCCGGTGAATACGATAGCATCAACGCCGTTCATAGCTGCAATGTATGAGCCGATGAATTTTGCAATCTCATAAGCCTGCATCTCGTGAGCCAATGTGGCACGCTCGTTGCCGGCATTCTGTGCTGCACAAATGTCACGGTCGTCAGATGATACGCCTGAGATAGCATTTACGCCTGACTGTTTGTTAAGAATCTCGTCCATCTGGTCCGGAGTAAGATTCTCTTTTTTCATAATATAAGTTACGGCTGAGGGGTCAACTCCGCCTGAACGAGTACCCATCATAAAGCCGTCCAATGGGGTGAATCCCATTGAAGTATCAACAACCTTACCGTTTTGGATAGCAGCGATAGATGAGCCGTTGCCCAAATGGCAGGTAATAATCTTAAGGTCCTCAATATTCTTGCCCATCTTGTCGGCAACACGGCGAGAAACAAATTTGTGTGAAGTGCCGTGGAAGCCATAACGACGGATTCCGTACTTTTCGTAATACTCATAAGGGAGAGCATACATATATGCCTTAGGCGGCATAGTAGAATGAAAAGCGGTATCAAAAACAAATGTCTGCGGTACATCGGGTCCCACTACATCACGGCAAGCTCTGTAGCCCATAAGGTTAGCCGGATTATGAAGCGGAGCAAGAGGTGCAAGTTCTTCTACCTTAGCTTCGGCATCGGCATCAATAAGGACAGATTTTGTGAATGCTGCCGCACCCTGTACTACTCTGTGACCGATAGCGTCTATCTCATCGAAAGAATCAACAACCTTGTGTTCACCCTCACTGAGTATGTATTTTACTTCGTTAAAGGCATCTACATGAGTAGGAAGCTCTTTGTCATAGGTGTACTTTTTGTCATTCACCTTAATGATAACATTTTCTTCGCCACCCTCGATTTTCATACCGATACGCTCGATAGCGCCTTTACAAAGGACAGATTCATCAGTCATATCCATGAGCTGATATTTGAGTGATGAACTGCCGCAGTTAATAACCAAAATTTTCAAAAAATCCCCTCCGTGCTTGAAAAATCTATATTCACATGGTAATATTATAATATAAATATATAATTTATAATAAGAAATGTCAAGTGAAAAAGGATAATTTTATGAATTTAGGCATAATTTGCGAGTTCAATCCCTTCCACAAGGGGCACAGGCACCTAATAGACAGCGTAAAAAATGACGGCGACGGAATAATATGCTGTATGAGCGGCAACTTTGTTCAGCGAGGCGAGCCTGCCGTGTACGAAAAATTCAGTCGTGCAAAAACCGCTGTAGAAAACGGTGCCGATTTAGTAATAGAACTGCCCACTCTGTGTTCTACCCAATCGGCTCAGGGATTTGCAAAAGCCGGTGTGACGATTTTGGAAAGCACGGGAATATGCGATATGCTCTGCTTTGGAGCAGAAAATGCAGACACAAGTGCACTGAAAAGCATAGCACAGGAAATCAAGCAAAGAGACAGTGAAATCAAAGAAGAACTGAAAAAAGGGATATCATACCCTGCTGCAAGGAGAAATGTTTTGGGCTCACATTTGTTGGACAGCCCAAACAATATTTTGGCTATAGAATACCTGACCTACGCAGCCATCCCCTGCCGTGCTGTAGAAAGAATAGGGAAAGGACATGACAGCGATGACAAAATTTTCAGTGCCTCCCAAATTCGAAAGGGACTGTCAATCGAGGAAATACACTCTCTGAAAAATTGTGAAAAAGCAATTTTGTATAAACTGAGGAGTATGGGTGCCGACGAATTTGCCAACATTGAGGATGTAAGCGAGGGGCTGGAAAATCGTATTCTCCGTGCTGTACAGACCGGCACAAACACAAAAGAAATTTATGACCTGATAAAAACCAAACGATATACTCACTCACGAATCAGGCGCATAATTTTGCGTTCATTCTTAGGCATAACAAAAGATATGCCTAAAGAGCCTAAATATATCAGAGTTTTGGCATTCAACAAAAAGGGGCAAGAAATGCTGGCAGAGATGAAAAAGAAAGCAACTCTGCCGATAATCACAAAATACTCGGACTGCGGCGAGGACACAAAACCGCTGTTTGAAACTGAGTGCAAGTTCACCGACATATACAATCTAACCTCGGTGACACCCCTGCCCTGTGGCGAGGAACAACGGAAAAAAGTAATAATGCTATAAGAAAAGACGATACACTTAGGTGTATCGTCTTAGTTTTTATATATTCTCTTGTGATTCCTGTGTCTGATTAGATACTACTGAGGCTGTAAGCTGCTGCGGCTCCTTAGATTTAGGGAGCATCATACGAGCTTTGAACAAATCGCCGTCTATAGTTATATTCAGACAGCCGCCCATAGCCTTACATAAGCTGTCAGCAATAGATAATCCTAAACCGTTTCCCTCTTGCGAACGAGACTTGTCGCCACGCACAAAACGCTTTGTCAACTCATCGGGAGTAATATTCAGCGGTCGTGATGAAATATTCTTAATCTCAAACACAGCGGCATCATGGAGATAATACACATCCGCATATACACGAGAACCTTTTACGGAATACTTGAGGGCATTGGACAAAAGATTATCAACCACTCTGTAGGTCTTTGTTCCGTCGACAAAGGCAGACACATTAGTCTGGTCACCTTTAAAAATCAAATCAAGTTCGTTGTCGGAAAACTGCTGACTCTCCTCTACCACAGCCTCGGCAACAAGCTCGGACAAACTGATATTAACAGGGTTCAGATTTATTACGCCGGCATTTATTTTTGATGCCTCTATAAGATCATCAACAAGTCGCTTTAGGGCAACCGCCTTTTCTTTAATTATGGCCACATAATCCTTTGTATTTTTAGGCAAGTCGCAATCCGACAGCAAATCGGAATAGGTGATAATAGATGTAATAGGCGTCTTAATATCGTGCGAAACATTGGTAATAAGCTCAGTACGCATACGCTCGTCACGAACTGCCTTGTCTACAGCCGCATCCAATTCTTTTTTGGAATAATGGAGAGATTCCAGGAGTGCAGAAAGGCTCTTGGGCAGCTTTTTTCTGTTAATTTGCGGCAAAGTATTGTTCCGTGATGCTTTGATAATCTTGTCCAAATCCACAACATATCTTGTGACAAACACGGCACAAATAATGTTGAATATAACCAGCAAAACTACAGAAGCCAAATTCAGCGCATTGCCTATATCTGTGTAGCTTAACAAGAAAACAAAACTCAGCACAAGCAACACCGCATTGACCAAGAAATAGCACACAACCGCCACAATCAAGCCTGCCTTAAAGTTTTCGATTTTATAAGAAAATTTATTTTTGATTGAATCAATAATCTTTTTAATGAGCAAGAATATATAATAGCACAGAGTACCCTTATAAAACTTTTTATCACTCTTGCAAAGGCGTACTGTAGAAGTGAAAAATTCCAATGCTACGGCATAAAGGCACGAAAAAGCTGCAGTAAGCAAATACGACTTTTGGGTATAATAGTCAATACTGTCCAATGTTGTCCCGCTCGAAAACCATTCTGCAAAGTAGAATATGCCAAAGCCGATTATCCCGGCAGAAAGCGCAAAGTGAATACCAAATGGGATATAGTCTATGAAGGCAAGCTTAACCTTTTTGTTTTCCTGACGTTTTCCTGCCATTACAGTCGCAAGAACAAACAACACAACAGAAATCAAACTGCCTGCCACTGCGCCTATAAATTCATTCTTTATATTCTTAGAAAACAGTATATTATAGTTTTTGAGAATCTCGGCATATTTTCCGTTGCTTGTATCCACATAAAAATATGCATCTATTCCGTCATCAAAAGCTATTGAGTCACCAAACTCAAAGCCACGCATATTCTTTGACATTCGTATTTTGCCGTCCTCATATGTAATGGCGTAGTCTCGGTTGAGCACGCTCTTATATGTAACATTTTCGGGCAAATTGGATATGGTGGTTTTGCCGTAAACTATATGATAATACATACCGTCTATACTGTCGAGAGACTGTGCATAGTCCTCGTACACATCGCCATAATGAGGAATAGCCGGCAACAGCGAAAAATCATCAAAGAGGTTGTTCAGCTTAGCTCTGACATCTTCTACACTGTCGTAGGGATAGAACTCATAATTACTGTAATAGACATAGTTAGAGGTTAGCCAATATGCATTGTCGCCGCAATCAAAACGATAGTCGATAAAGAACGAGGAAACAGTCGTGTCGGAGCTGTCATCATTTTCGGATTCATCAAAATTTTGCTTATAGTGCTTAAAGCTTTTTAATTCTTTTTCGATAAAGTCAGCTTTTTTTGTGACAATCTGTTTTCGGTCGGAATCGGGAGTAAGATTGATCGCATACTTCATAACAGTATTCACATCACTAACATATGAATCATGAAAAGCGTGACTCGAAATAAAGTCCGGCATCTGATTGTTGTACAACAATTTGTCTGACTTAAAAAAGTTTGCGGCAAAATAGCAGTCGATAATCATTTTGCCGGAGCCGAAAAACAAACCGATACACAACAAACAGCATATGAACTTTGTGATAAAACTAATACTTCTGGATTTTGTATCCAAGACCGTACACCACCTTCAAATACTTAGGTTCTTTGGGATTTATTTCTATTTTTTCACGGATATTGCGTATATGAACGGTAACGGTTTTTTCGATACCGAATGAAATCTCGTTCCACACTTTTTCGTAAATTTGGGAGGATGTGAAAACAATATTCATATTTTTCATCAAAAGCTCAAGTATCTTATACTCACGGGCGGTGAGCTTAACCTCCTCACCGTCAACATAAACAGCCTTTTCCTGAGTGTCCATAACAAGACCGCCGGTAACGATTTTGTGGTTCTCTTTTCCTATTGAACCGAGGGAGGCGTAGCGCCTGATTTGGCTCTTTACTCTGGCAATAAGCTCAAGGGGATTAAATGGCTTTGTAATATAATCATCTGCACCAAAGGACAGACCGGTTATCTTATCACCGTCCTCACTCTTGGCAGAAAGAAGTATAATGGGAAAATTATAATTTTCTCTGATTTTGAGCGTTGTTTGAAGTCCGTCCACATGGGGCATCATTATGTCAAGAACAATACAGTGAATCTCGTTGTTCTTGATTATCTCAAGGACCTCGCTGCCGTCTGTGGCAGTAAGAACATTGTAACCCTCCTGCTCCAAATAAATTTTTATAGAATTGAGGATAGCCTCGTCATCATCACAAACCAAAACCGTGTACATAAACAAATCTCCTTATCGCTAATATTAAATCATAATAATTCAAAGTATTTTCAAAGAAATAATTAAAAATTTCAAATTTTTTTTACAAACTCAAAAAATTCCTGTCTAGTCATCATATTATTCAAGCAGGAAACAAGTGCAGATGACGACAAAAACGATGGCAAATCCAACTTCTTTTGCAACAGCAGTCTGTTCTGTTTTGCATTAGGCGTGCCGTTAAAGCCCAAAGAATAAAGGTCATATATCGTAATAGGGTCACTGACGAAAACTCTGCTGTGCTCCACATTCGCTCTCTCAAGGGCGGCGATAATCGTCTCGGCGGTCATACCCTCTACGCCAAGCTTGCCATCTTTTGACGGGGTGGACTTGCGCTTTTCTTTTCCGTACACATCGGGGATATATACATTAGTTATCCTGTCCTTTGGTATTCCGGAGGATATGTAGTGCCTAATCATAAAGCCTGCGTGGTCGGAATCGGTAAGCAATATGATGCCTCTCTCCGCTGCAAGTTTTTTTATAAAAGAGAGGCGTTCTTTATCCTTGAATATACCAAAGCCATTTGTCTCCACAACAAAAGCATCTAAAAACTCGGACAGTTTAATCTTGTCATATTTTCCCTCGACGACAACAGCTTGAGTGAGTTTTATCTTTTCCATCACATTTCCCTCAGACACAGCAGCTTTGCAACAGCTTCCTCAAGCACGAGGCGTTTGTCTATAGCGGTGGACTTCAGCTTTTCATCCGACTGAGCCAAAATATCTATAGCGTCACGAAGATTGGAAAAGGATATATTCCTGCTGTCTCTGACTGCATTGTTAATAACAAAATCTCTGTTACGATAATTAAAATATTCCTTTAGGTCAGAGGGCGGAACATTGGCGGCATTGACGCACTTTGCTCTGTACATATCTATATAGCATGAGGAAATAACGGACGAAATCTCAATCGGGTCTTCCTTTTGTTCAAACAAAGTGTTGAGCACCTTATAGGCATTGTCACTGTCGCCCTTAGTGATAAACTTAGACAAATCGTAAACTCGTGCACTGAGACACTTTACGGCAACGGAGTCAATATCTTTTTTGGTTATTTCGCTCTCCGAAACATAGGAGCAAAGTTTTTCCAGCTCATTAAAAACAGTCTTTAGGTCATTACCTACCACTGCAATAAGATAGCGTGCTGTGGCAGAGTCAATGGTGCACTTGCGTTTTTTTGCATAAGTCATAATCAGCTTGGCAAGCTCGCCCTCTGTCTTTTTTGACAGCTCAACAGAACTGCCGGCAGAGGCAAAGGCTTTTTCGATACCTGTCCATTTTTTTTGCTTTTTGAAATCGACGGATATGGAGTCGTACCAAAATACTAGTACCGAGCTGTCCGGCACATCCTTAAAGAACTCTTTGATGTCGTCTATATCGCTCTGCTTATCAAACGGAAAATCGTGAACAAGCACCATCGAATGTTCGCTCATCATAGGTATCATATCCGCATCCTGCAAAATATCGGACAATGCCGAATCTCTACCCTCATACTGATGAAAATTAAAATCCTCAAAAGCAGAGTCAACAAGTTTATCCTTTAACTTTTTTACATAATGCTCTTTAAGATAAGTTTCCTCGCCGTAGATAAAATAAACATTGGAAAACTCTCCGGATTTTATCTGCGCCTTTAGTTCTTCTTCTTTTATTCTTGCCATATATTTTGTCTCCTGACACCGAAGGTGTCCTTATTTTTTATATCATAGACAACGCTGCCGTCACTGAGATAAACAGTGCCGTGTCTGTCTCTTATTATCCTCTTGTTACGCAAAAGATTTATGTCATCATCAAATGTACTGCCTACGGACACTGTAAGTCCGCAAACAGAAAATTCGCTGTCCGTACCGTCATATGAAAAACTCACATCGTCACTTACCTTTGCTGTAAATGTATTTTTTATCTGCAAGTTATTATAATGAGCATTAGTCATAATATTATCATCAAATTCATCGGTCACTATCACATCTGTATGAATGTTTTGCGTCAACTTGACGGCATAATAATTATCACTGTCGCAGAGGAGAAAAGAAATTTTTCTGCCTCTCGTCATAAGAAAATTAGTCATTTCATAACAATCCACAGAACTGTGCACATTGGTGACAACGGTACTGTCGCTGTCGCAAACTGCAACTGCACCGCCTGACGAAAAATACAACGTCGCCTGTGGCAAAAACGCAGTATCGGCAACAACTACAGTGACGAGCATAACCGCACAGGACAAAGCCGCCGTCAGTCTGATAAGCCTTTTGTTACGCAACAAGAAGGCAAAAGCGACCACAACCAAAACAGCGGAAATAATTATGCCGAAGTATTTTGAAAACGCTGTAGTACCGCCGAATGAGGCAAGGTTCTCAACAATTTTAAGTGTAATACCGGCAACAAAATCTGTCAGCTTTGAAAAAGGCAAAATAATAAAACTTATTTTCGTCAGGCCGACAATATATGTGAGAAGAGCCAGTGGCATAAGCACACTGGACAGCGGTACAACGAAAATGTTAGAAACGACACTGCCTACGCTGACATATCCGAAAAACACAAGCATGACCGGAACGGTATAAACCATTACCGACAAAGACACAAATATTCCCGACACGATGCCGAGCACTGTATTTTTTGCATATTCTCTAAACGGAAAGCAATCGGTGTCGGTCAAGGAATTCTTTTTGAAATACCGTGAAAACACGGGATAAAGTGTAATAAGCGAAAGCACTGCAAGCACGCTTAGAACAGCGCCCACATCAAAAACGGCAAAGGGATTAAGACAAATCAGTGCGACCGCAAGTCCCAAAGAATTAAGGCTGTCCCCTCGTCTCATAAACAATTTTGCCGAGGTAAGAATAATCATCATAATTCCCGCTCTCACCACAGATTTTGAAAATCCTGCGAGAACAATGTACACGAGCACCGAAACAATAAGAATTATTCCACCTGCCCTGTCCTTAATTCTGAATCTCTTTATTAAAAACAAGACGATACCTGTTACAGCGGTAAGATGCAATCCGCTGACAGCCATAATATGAGAGGCACCGACCGCCCTGAAGCAACTGTTTGCATACTCAGAAAGATAGCCCTTTATTCCTGTAATCATTGCCACAGAAAGTGCACCATTGTCACTGGGCATCAATGACATAAGCGAGCTGACAATACTTTTTCGCAAAGCCAAAATCGGTTTTGCCGCAGAAAACACAGATTTGCCCACAGGTTCAATACGGGTAGCAGAAGCGGTCAAAAACACATTGTTTCCCCATCTGCCATAGGAATTAACTGCATTGTTTGCCACCGAAGAAAACTTCAACTCAGCGGTAACAACCTCGTAGCAATCTACATTTGCCTCAGCCGGAAGTGAAACAGAAATTTTTATATTCTGCGGTGCTCCGTCGGCTTTGATACTCGTTGTTTTTGCGTCATAGACATAGTTTCCGTAATCATCCTGCGTGCCTGAATCCAAAAGATAAAAAGAGGTCTCACATCGCTCACCGTCTAATGCAAGCTGGGGCTGAGCTATGGCAGATACAGAAAAAATCAGCAACAGACAGGCGAATAAAGCTGAACCGAAACAAAGCGGAACAGTTACTGCCTGTCTGTACTTTTTTAGGCAGAGGCTCACAGCGAACAACACTGCGAGTCCTGCCGTTATTCCTACCCATAGTCTGTCCGGTAAAAGCTGTACTGCCAAGAGAGTTACAGCCATACTAAAGCCTATGTGAGCAAAAACTCTTTTCATTAATCTTCGTTCATATCATAAGTGTCAATGAGAAATGCCAACGACTGTTTTGTTCCTGCCTTAAGCTGATACTTATCTCGTACGCAAGCCTGACCCGGCAGATCGCCTCCGACGCCCATCTGTGCAGAATCCACAGTAACGGTGAGGTCGTGATTTCGGTCAATCTCGTTAATATGCTGATACTTGTCGAGCATAAAAGGAGTGTAAGGCAATGTGCTGAACATAACAGGATCCCGGTAATATGCAGCCACCTTGATTCCCTTACCCTTTTTATCAGTGAGAGTAAAGTATCTGACATCGGTGCGTGTAGAGGATTCCTGCGGTCTCATATATGTGTACTCAAATTCAGAAACAGGCATAGAATACTTGCCTATCTTATATCCGGTCTTTCTGTCAGGATAGCTCGGTGCAGCACCCCTGCCGTACCAAGAAACCTTGTTAAGCTCTCTGCTTACGCCAAAGGTATAACCAAAGCGCAAAAGCGGAGCCTTAGGTACTGCCGAATGATAAACAGCAACCTTTCCGTCGGGGTAAACTGTGTAGCACACAAAAGCATCCTTCATAAACTGAACGCTGAGTGCAATCTTAACCTTTACTATACCGTCCTTTTGCTCAACCAATGTCTTTTGAGCAGAAACGGATTTAGTAGCTCTCTTCCATTTATAATATGGCTGAGCAAATATAAACGGTGGAACAAAGTTAAGGAAGTCAATATCATTATCGGTCAGTGCTCTGAAATAGTTAGGTGCAACAGGAGCAGTCAAAAGCTCCTCTCCGTCTCTAACGATGCTGACGATTGCACCGTTGCTGATTTTTACCTCAAAGCTGTCGCCGGTTACGGTAACTTCATTTGACTTCTTAGTGAAATTAAGCTGTGTATCGCTCTTTTGCATAACAGGCTTAGCAGCTTCATTCAATATAAATTGGTCAAAAGCAATCTCTGCATTGGATTTCAGTCCGGGAGTCTTTTTCTTAGTATGGAACGAAACAGTGAGCACGCACTCCTTATCCTTAGGTAAAGCCGAATAATCATAAGGAATGTCGATAAACTCCTCCTGGAGAGGAATAAGCGAAAATTTGTCGAGCTCGCCGGACATAATCTGATCGCCCTCGCAGTCTATTCTCCACTTACACTTGTATGAAGAAACATCTGTAAACAAAAATCTCGAACGAACATTGAATCTGCCTTTTGACAAATCAAAAGACGTAGTGACAATAGGTTGATATACGTGTCTAACCTCCCACCACTGCGGATGAGGAGTTCTGTCGCCTGCTATAACGCCGTTAGCGTTAAAATATGTATTGCTGCCGGTCATAGCTGTGGTGTTGATTCCGTTGTACCAATGACGAGGCTCGTCTTTTTCAAAATCGGTACCGTAAACTAAGTTATCGTTGCCGTTTTCGTCTTTTACATGGAGCGACTGGTCTACCCAATCCCAAATAAAGCCGCCTGCCATATTGTCATATTTTTCAAAATCGTCCATATATTCCTGGAAGTTACCCAAGCTGTTTTCCATACTATGTGCATATTCGCAAAGGAGAACAGGCTTAGTATACATATCGGCAGAAATAGGCTTTGAATCAGCGGCAAGCTGATTGGCGATATTATCATAGAGCGAAATTGTGATAGGCTCTTTTTCGCCCAATTTACGCATGGTATCCTCTACCGGATACATACGGGAAATGACATCGGATTTGGTAAGATCAAAGTCACCTTCGTAGTGGAACTGACGGGTATCATCGAGTGCGAGAGCAGCCTGCTTCATTTTTACAAAGTTATCGCCGTCGCCGGCCTCATTACCGAGAGACCACATAAATACGCACGGATTGTTACGGTCACGAAGAACCATACGCTCCATCTTGTCCACAGCGATACCTGTCCACAATGGATTAGAGCCGGGAACACCCTTTCTTCTGACACCGTGAGACTCAAGGTCACACTCATCCATAACATAAAATCCATACTTATTGCACAACTCATAAAAATACGGATCATCAGGATAGTGAGAGGTACGGATAGCGTTAATATTAGCCTGTTTCATAAGGTCGAGATCCTGAGTATATCTCTCCTTAGGAACTGCCCAACCGTGATCGGGATCAAAGTCGTGACGGTTTACGCCCATAACCATAAGCGGCATACCGTTGAACAAAATCTTTTCGCCGACAATCTCTACCTTCTTAAAGCCTACATCATAGGTTTTCACTGCGATTATGCGGTCATCTTCTAACACTGCCATAACGAGCTTATAGAGATTAGGCTGTTCTGCTGACCATTTTTTTGGATTTTTGATAAAAGACGAAATGTTGATTCTTTCTTTATTATCGGCAGAAACCGTCTTTGTTTCTTCGCCTAAAGGAATCTCCTTGCCTGTATCGGAAATAAGAGACGCCTGAACGGTAATATTCTTCTGTTCCGAACTATAGTTGGTTATGAACATATCGAGAGAAACATCCGAATCCTTATATTCCTCATCAAGCTCTGTTTTGAAATAAAAATCACGGAGACACATCTTAGGCTCAGCAAAAAGATAAACCTCACGGTAAATACCGCAGAGCCACCACATATCCTGATCCTCAAGGTATGTAGAAGCGGCATAACGGTATACCTTTGCTGTGACGATATTCTCTCCGGACTTAAGATATTTTGTTACATCAAATTCGTGAGGAGTCATTGAACCGGTAGAAAAACCTACATACTCACCGTTCACCCAAACCTCAAGAGCGGCTTTGCAAGCACCAAAATGGAGAAAAATTTCTCTGCCGTCCCAATACTCCGGAAGTTCAAAGCTCCTGCGATAAAATCCTATTTCCTGCATAGTATGGTCAATTTTAGGGATCTGACCACGCACACGGCTCAAAGCACGAGGAAATGTGCTGGCGTAGTAATAAGGGACGCTGTAGCCCTCGGTCTGCCATACTGACGGAACATTGATTTCGCCCCAAGACGAATCATCAAATGACGGGCTCTCGAAACTCTGCGGCTGATTTTCGAGTCCTCTTTGCCAATAGAACTTCCACATTCCGTTAAGTGACATTTTGTACGGTGAATAATCACCGGAAAGCGCTGACTCAACAGTATCAAACGGCATAGCTATAGCGTGACCGTCCTCCTTGTTGATTTTATACTGCTTTGGGTCC
>URJF01000027.1 GCA_900548085.1 uncultured Oscillospiraceae bacterium
TAGGCGGCCTGGGCTTTAATTTCAAATGGAATATGGGCTGGATGAACGATATGCTGAGATACACCTCTCTTGACCCGCTGTTCAGAAAAGGAAATCATAACTGTATTACTTTCAGCTTTTTCTATGCATTCAGCGAAAACTTTATTTTGCCTATCAGTCACGATGAGGTTGTTCACGGAAAATGCAGCTTAATCAACAAGATGCCCGGCGACTATGATATGAAGTTTGAGGGTATGAAGCTGTTTCTTGCATATATGTTTGCTCACCCCGGAAAGAAATTGCTGTTTATGGGCAGTGAATTCGGTCAATTCATCGAGTGGAACTATAAGCAAGGACTGGACTGGCTGCTTTTGGATTACGAAAAGCACAGAAAACTTAAGGAGTTCACTAAGGAACTTAACAGATTTTACAAAAAACACAGTGAGCTTTGGCAGATTGATTACAGCTGGGAGGGATTTCAGTGGATTTCCAGTGAGGATAACTGCAACAGTGTAATCGCCTTTAGACGAATAAATCGTGACGGCGACGAAATTATCACCGTTTTTAATTGGACGCCTAATTCTTTTGACAGCTACAAAATCGGCGTTCCGGAGGAAGGAACATACTCGGTTGTATTTGATACTACTTTGGCTAAATACGGCGGTGACAAATCCAAGTTATCCGGAAAATATAAAACGAAAAAACAAGCTATGCACGGTCAGCCTCAATGTATTGACCTAAAGCTCCACGGACTTTCGGCACTCTATATCAAAAAGACTGCCGACAAGGATAAGAAAGACACCACCAAAAAAGATAAAAAAGAAAAACAAAAAGATAAATAATAGGAGGAAAACATAATGTCAAAAACAGAAGTTGTTGCTATGTTGTTGGCAGGAGGACAAGGCAGTCGTTTGGGTGTTCTGACAAAGAATATTGCAAAGCCGGCTGTTCCCTACGGAGGCAATTATCGCATTATCGACTTTCCGTTGTCTAACTGTGTGAATTCGGGTATTTTTACTGTCGGTGTGCTCACTCAGTATCAGCCGTTGGTGCTGAATGATTATATCGGTAACGGACAGCCTTGGGATTTGGACAGACTTAACGGAGGCGTACATATCCTGTCGCCTTATGAAGCAATAGGAGGTGCAGAGTGGTACAAGGGTACTGCCAATGCAATATACCAAAATATTAACTTTATCGAAAAATATGATCCAAAATATGTTGTTGTCCTTTCGGGTGACCATATCTACAAAATGGATTATGCTAAGATGGTTGATTTCCACAAAAAGAACAATGCAGACTGCACTATCGCAGTGCTTGAGGTTCCGTGGGAGGAGGCTTCCCGTTTCGGAATTTTGGCTACAGACGAAAATAATAAGATTTATGAGTTTGCTGAGAAACCGGCAGAGCCTAAGTCTAACAAAGCGTCTATGGGTGTCTATGTTTTCTCTTGGGACAAGATGAAAAAGTATCTTACCGAGGATGAGGCAGACCCTAACAGCTCTAATGACTTTGGCAAAAACATTATTCCTAATATGCTCAATGACGGTCAGCGTATGTTTGCATTCCCATTCAAAGGCTATTGGAAGGATGTAGGTACAATCGATTCCTTGTGGGAGGCTAATTTGGATATAATCAATCCGAATGTAGATTTGGATCTCAGCGATAAGTCGTGGAGAATTTACAGTCGTAATCCGGTTGCTCCTCCGCACTATATCGGCGAGGATGCAGTGGTTGAAAACAGCTCTATCAGCGAGGGATGCGAGATAGACGGTAGCGTAGACTATTCTGTAGTATCTTCCAATGTTACTGTAGAAAAGGGCGCAGAGGTTAAGTATTCCGTAATTATGCCCGGTGCAGTAATCAAAGAGGGCGCAAAAGTTTATTATTCAATTATTGCAGAAGATGCGGTTATCGAAAAAGATGCACAGATAGGCGAAATTCCTGAGAATTTGGACGATCCCGAAACTTGGGGAGTAGCAGTAATCGGTGCTCGCGCAAAAGTAACCGAGGGCAAGAAAATTGCACCCAAAGAAATGATAGCATCAGGAGAGGAGGTATAAGAGTATGAACGGAAAAAATGTTTTAGGTATGATTTTTGCTAACATACACGAGGAGTCTCTCGGCGGTCTTACCGAATTGAGAACAATGGGCTCGGTACCGTTTTGCTCCAGATACCGACTGATTGACTTTCCGCTCTCTAATATGGTAGAGAGCTCAATAACACAGGTTGGTGTGGTTACTAACGCTAACTTCAATTCCCTGATGGACCATGTAGGCACAGGCAAGCCTTGGGATTTGAGTCGTAAGAACGGCGGACTTCATCTCTTGCCGCCTTATTCCATAAACTCCGTAACTATGTGGGGTAACCGTATTGATGCGATATACGGCAATATGGGATTTTTGGATCACAGCAATCAGGAATATGTACTTATGTCCGATTGCTACAATGTTTTGTCCATCGATTTTAATGATGTGTTCCGTGCTCACGAGGAGAACGATGCCGATATTACTATCGTGGCAGTCAAGGGTAAGAAGCCTGAAAACTTCAGCTCCGTTTTGGTATTCAATGATGTTGATGCCGATGGTAGGGTAAAAGAGGCTGCGGTAGATCCGGCTGTTGACGGTGAAGTGTATTATTCCACTAACATTGTGCTTATGAAAAAGTATTTGCTCCAGACACTCGTGTCTGCCGCTCATTCTAAGAATAAGGTGTCTTTCCAGCGCAGCGTACTCCTTGAGTGCATTAAGAGCAAAAAGGTATACACTTATGACGCTACCGACGATTTTGCCGGCACTATTGACAGCGTTCAGAGCTATTACGATATTTCTATGAGTTTGCTCAATAAAGACAACAGAAAAAAACTCTTTGTAAAAGAAAGACCTATCTATACAAAAGAGCGTGACGATATGCCTACACTCTATGGTATGGACGCAGATGTGAAAAATTCTTTGGTCGCAGATGGCTGTGAAATCAAAGGCAGTGTCGAAAACTGTATTTTGTTCAAAGGCGTTAAGGTTGAAAAGGGTGCTGTGGTAAAGAATTCTATTCTTATGCAGGACACAGTAATCGGCGAAGGCTCAAAGATAAACTATATTATCGCAGATAAAAATTGTAACATTAAGTCCGGAGTAGAGCTGTCAGGTGCAGCAAACTTCCCTGTAAGTCTCTCTAAGGACACAAGAATATAGGAGGTATTATATGAAAGTTTTGTATGTAGCCTCCGAGGCTAATCCTTTTATGGCATCTGGCGGATTGGGTGATGTGGCAGGCTCTCTGCCTATCGCTCTGCGCAAGCGCCTTATTGGCTGTCGTGTGGTTATGCCGTTGTATGACTCCATCAAGCAGGAGTACAAGGACGAGATGAAGTTCATTACATCCATTTCTGTTCCTGTTTCTTGGCGCAGACAATACTGTGGAATTTTTGAGGCTAAGCGTAATGGCGTAATCTTTTACTTCTTGGATAATCAGTATTATTTTAAGCGTGACGGTATCTACGGTCACTATGATGACGCAGAGAGATTTGCTTTCTTCTCCCGTGCAGTGCTCGAGATTATTCCCCACTTGGATTGGAAACCGGATATAATCCACTGCAACGATTGGCAGAGTGCATTGACACCGCTTTACTATTCTTGCTATTATGCTAATCAGCCGGGATATGAAAATATTAAAACGGTATTCACTATTCACAATATTCAATATCAGGGAAAGTATGGCGACGAGCTGCTCAATGATGTTTTGGGTATCGCTCCCGAATACAATAATCTCATCCTCTATGATGGACTTGTAAACTTTATGAAAGCGGGTATCGAGTGTGCAAACAAGGTCACTACGGTATCACCCACCTATGCTAAAGAAATTTTGGACCCGTGGTATTCCTACGGACTTGATCCGATACTCAATCAGCGCAGCTGGAAGTTGTCCGGTATTCTAAACGGTATTGACACTGACAGCTATAATCCGGCTACGGACCCGAATATCTTTAAGAATTATGACGAATCTAATTTTAGAGAAGGCAAGGCTGTAAACAAAAAAGAGCTGCAGCAGGCTATGGGTATGGCTGTCCGTGACGATGTGCCGCTGGTAGGTATCGTCAGCAGATTGGCAGGACATAAAGGTTTTGACCTTATGAAAGCAGTGCTGGAAAAATCTCTTTGGGAGAGAGATATTCAGTATGTGGTTTTAGGTTCGGGCGAATGGCAGTATGAGAGTTTCTTCCGTGAACTTCACAACAAGTATCCAGACAAGGTAGGCGTGACTATCGGCTTCATTCCGGAGCTTGCACGCAAAATATATGCCGGTGCGGATATGTTCCTTATGCCGAGCAAGAGTGAGCCCTGCGGTCTTTCGCAGATGGTATCGCTCAGATACGGTACAATTCCTATTGTTCGTGAAACAGGCGGTCTTAAGGATTCTATCACCGACAGCGGTGACGGTGATGGTAACGGATTTACCTTCAAAACATATGATGCCTATGATATGCTCGGTGCAATCTATCGTGCTGTGGATGCCTATAGCAACAAGGATTATTGGCAGACTCTCGTTAAGCGTGCGTTAGAGTGCGATATGTCCTGGGGAAAGAGTGCTAACGAGTACATTAAGATGTATAAGGCTCTCGTTAAAGAATAAAAAGTTAATTAACTGAAAAAACGGTCTCACGGATTGTCTTAATCTGCGAGACCGTTTTGTTATGGATTACAGTTTCCACATGGTGAGTAACCGTTCTTTATTAGGTTTTCTCGATTGCCCTTGTATGTTTTTTTGTTTTCGGATTTCATTTTCTTTACCGATTGACAGTTGGGTTTGTGGAACGTGTGAGTGTTTATGTTGACTATATATGTTTGCTTTTTACTTCCGTCATCAAAATTGTCCTTTTTGTTGTCGGCGTGGCTTTCGCCTGTGGCATAGTCGATTGTTATACCTGGCTGATTGTTGTAGCAGTACACATTAAAGGATACGCCTTTTCCGTTATCCTCCACGCTCAATGCTTCCATTTGGACGCCTCTCGCCACAAGTTCGTCTCCCTTGAAGATAGGCGTTACTCTGTACATAACATGGTTGCCTGTGGATTTGATATAATCTGCGGTTTCGTCCTCAAATGGCAACATTCCGTTTATGTTTAGGTACCGTGTGCCGGTTATCAAATTTCGCTCATTTGCATTTTCGGCTGTGAGTTGATACCCGATTAGGTGGCATCTGTTGTAGAGATATTTGCCGTCTATGTTGCTGTACTTTATGGTGTGCCAGCCTGTAGGCCTTACACTGCCTATACTGCCTCTTTCTTTGGTGGGCATCAAGTCTTTGCCAATGCAGGCGGTGGCTGTGGTACATCTGCCGAGACGGTCAAGTTTGCCATATTTTTCATAGGACTTTTTAGTGATTTCCTTTTTAGAAAATTGTGGCTTGTTACCGTTTATTGCCACATAGGCGTTGCCGCTGTATTTCGGTATGCTTTTTAGCTCGATTACAGTGGTAGACCGACTTTTTGTCTTTGTAGTTTTTTTCTTTGTTGTCGCAGTCGATTTTGCGGTGCTTTGGGCAGTATCGGTTGTTACAGCACTTGTGCTTGCGACTGGTTTAGATGCGGTGCTTTCCTGTGTTTGGCTGATTTCTGTACAGGAAGAAAACAGAATACATATGCCGAGCAGTATCGGCAAAATTCGATGTAATTTTTTCATAATGGTATTTTAGCACATTGATATTGCTAAATCAATTTTGATTTTTTATTTTGTATATCCAATATCAATACTGCGCAGCCGAGTATCAGCACTACACTCATTCCGGAGTTTACCATACTCATTTTTGATGTGACTTCCGACGATGTGCTGAACACATTTTGTATATCGGGAAAAATGAGCAAAAACAGTTTTGTGATGCAAAAAGAGAGAACACCGCTCGCTACTCTGTGAATAAAAAAAGATATATAGCTGATTTTAGCTTCGCTCATAATCCCCATAATTTGAAAGTGGATACACAAACCACCGAAAGATAAGAAAAATGAGCAGTATTCGGCAGGTATAATTTGACGACCGCACACCCCGTTGGTTATTTCGACAAAAGGCGCAGCCCAGCCGGGAATGTCAAAGATTTTTGTCACAGCAGAAAACAGTACAATATACACACCCATAGTCAGTATTGCTTTTATTGATTTTTCCACAGATGAGGGTAGTGCTTCTTCGAGTGGTAATCGCTGTTGTTCGTCTGCTTTTTGCGAAACAGGCATTTCTGCAAAAAGTCCTTCGACTGTTCCTATTATAATTGAGGACAGCACGCATGACAGATACAGTATTACACCCAGCTTTTGACTGCCTCGACAAATTGTGCCTACAGCTGTGATAATGAAGGCACAGCCGCCGCATATGTTGAAACTCATCAGCCGTTTTGCATCGCTTTTACTTATTCTGTTTTCTTCTAACAGACTTTTTGTCATTATGGCACCGGCAGGATAACCGCCTACCATACCGAACAGTATGGCTGTCGAACAGCATTTCGGAAGTCTGAATGTTTTTTCGACCGCTTTGCCTAAAAAATTTTCAAAAAGCTCTGCTCCTTTTGATGAGGCTATTGTATTAGTGAGAACTAATATCGGCAGCAGAGACGGTACTATGACATTTTCGCACAGCTTATATCCGTCAAGTGCTCCCGCCTTTGCATCTTTAGAAAAAACTATCAGTACCGCCGTTGTTGTCGCCAATATAAAGGCTCCGATATATCCCTTTTTCATCATATCACCGATATATACTTATGCAGGAAAAACAAAAAATACGGTAACTGTGTACCGTATTTTTTAGTTAATCGGTTATTCTCTTTGCTCTATTCATAAGCTCGGTTATGATTTCATCTCCGCATTTTTTTGTTATTGCTGAAATGCCGTCGGCATATTCGGGCGGACGAGAGGTCATATTATGACAGTCGGAGCCTATCAGGCTTATTCTGCCGGCTTTAAGCAGCTTGAACAATTTTTTCTTGGTGCTGTGGTGCTCGTCAAAGAATGAACTTATGTTCACTTGGGTAAGACAGCCTAAATCTAGCAGACCGTCAATTTTTTTAGGATTATCCATAAGCGCCTTGTATCTCTCGATATGTGCCAAAATAGGCTTAACTCCGTAGTCACAGTATAGATTGGACAGTCTGTTGTAATCTTTTTGAGAAAATTCGCTGCTGAAAGGGTGCTCTATCAGCACATAGTCGGAGTTTCCGATTTTTAGTTTGTCTAATGAATCGTAGTTGAACAGATAGTCGCTGATATATACCTCTGCAGCCGGAATGAGCCTTGGAATGCCGTCGGGCAGCGCTGCTGTCAGCTCAGCCATAGCGTTGTCACGCTTTGCTAAAAAATCCTCGAGGGACATTGTGTCCGAGTAGAAGTGAGAGGTAAGGACGATTGTTTCGGCACCTTGTTCCTTTAGCCTTTCAATCATTTTTAGCGAGGTCTGCACATCCTTTGCTCCGTCATCTATTCCGGGCAGTATGTGGCTGTGCATTTCGATTAGGTTGTTTATTTTCATTGCGTTCACCCTCGTGAAATCATGTATATTTTTATCATACTTTATGAAGGTGGTTTTGTCAATGAATTACTATAATATATAAATTAAAAAAGTAGTTGACATAATTCTGTAAATGGTGGATAATATGTACAGAATTTTTTTGTATAGGAGAACTATATGGACAACAAAATAAAAATGCCCCTTTGGGGCCCTTATTCAAAAAAGTATATGGGACTTTCACATATAGTGGAGAGCCTTGCGGACGTCGGTGCCCGTGCCGACTTTTCGGTTCTGCCTACTATTTGGAATTCTGCTACCCCTGTACCGAATGTTACTGTACCGTCTAACTATCATCTCTGGGAATGTAACGGTGACTATACATATTACGCTTATCGCTATGAGCTGATGTGGAAAGACCTTATCTATGCCGATATTTCCTTCACTAAGTTAGATGATGACGCATATCTTATGCGATGTGAGTTCAATAACAACACTGACCTTACGCAGAACTGTATTCTTAATATTTTTTCGTCTTTGGAATTTCCTTTCAGTGAATATGTTGAGATAAAAAAGCCGGATTATGCAGTCATTAAGAATGCTAATGACTATGCTTGCTTTGAGTACACAATATCTCGTCCTTGGGAGCATGAGACACCGGACGGATTGTTCCGTGGTATGTTCAGAGATAGTGATTTTTATTTGGGAGAGGGATTGGGTGACCGCTGCGACAGCGCCCATGTTCATTATCTTAATCACAAACCTTTTGGTGCTACTAAAGGTGATAACGTTTCTTATGACTTGACCTGCGGCGATATTAAGGAGCCTGTTATCGCTCTGCGCTACAGAACAGTTGGCGACGGCGATGCCGTGTTTGATATGAATGGCACCGAGGTAATTTTGCCTCACAGTGATGAGCTGACTATCGTATGTCTGCCATATTCAGAAAATCCTCATTTTGTTTCAAAGGGAGGAGCAGGCATTGAGCTTGACTTTTTGGCAGTTATCTCTAAGGGCGATGCAATTTCTACAGAAAAGAAAAAGTATGGCTTTGTTCCTGAGATTGAGACAGAAAAAGTCGGTTCCGGTTATAGAGTAAAAAATACTTATCCATACGACGACTGCACCTACAATGTGCTGACTCACAATGAGAATACCCGTTTTCGCATTCTTGAGTCCGGCAGTTTGGAGGACGCATTGATTAACCGCCTGTCAAACGGCGACCACACATACGATGATTTGCGCGAGACTTTCTCCAATTCATTTAAGCGCAAACACAGCGACGACGGATTTTTCCAAAACACTGTTATCAAATCAATATTCATTGAGCCGCATTCGGTTCATACTGAGTATGTTGTTATTTCAAAAAAGGCTTTTGCACCTATGACAGACAGCGAGTATGAGGCTGAGTATGAGGCTGCTAAGGCTACGGCTAAGGGTAATGTGTTTAACAAGAACGGTGAAAAATATGCTCTTTCTACCAATATTCTTAAGTCAACACTTCTCACCAACACCGTATATCCCGTATATCGTCACGGAGAAAATGTAGTTCATCACACCCCTGGCAAGAGATGGGATTCTTTCTACACCTGGGACAGTGGATTTATCGGTATGGGCCTTCTTGAGTTTTCGCCTCGTCTGTGTCAGTATGCTCTCGATATGTACCTTTGTGATGACACTAACGATGACTTCTGCTTTCTGCTTCACGGCTCACTGGTGCCTACACAGTTTGTAGAATACCTTGAGCTGCTTAAGCGTACCGAAGATAAGCACAGACTTGACTTTCTTTATAACAAGATGAAGCTGTATTATGAGTTCCTTCGTGGCAGAACACACGGCTCAACCTGTGCAAAGTTTGGCAACGGACTTCTTACTACCTATGATTATTGGTATTCCTGCTCAGGTATGGACGATTATCCTGCTCAGGTAGAGATGATAAAGAATAAGGACGAGCAGTATTCATGCCCTTGCCTTTCTACTTCTCAGATTATCCGTGCCGGCAAGATACTTAAAATGGTTGCCGACTATCTCGGCAAAACAGAGGATATCCCTACATATGACAACGATATTGAGCAGTCCACAAAGGCGCTGAACGATTTGGCATGGGATGAAGACTCAGGATATTTCGGCTACACAATGTACGATAAAGACAAGGATAAGCCTTATATTATGAAAACCGCCGACGGCGAAAATTGGGATAAAGGATTCGATGGTGTTTATCCTCTCATTGCCGGCGCGGTAAAGGGAGACAGACAGCAGCGTCTTATCTCTCATATAAAGAATCCAAATGAAATGTGGTCTGCAGCAGGCGTAAGTGCAGTAGATATGACTGCCTCCTACTACTTTGACGACGGTTATTGGAACGGAAATGTTTGGATGAGCCATCAGTGGTTTGTTTGGAAAACTATGCTGGACAACGGCGACACAGACTTTGCTTTTGATATTGCTAAGCGTGCACTGGATATGTGGAAGGACGAGACTGATTTTACATATTTCACTTACGAGTGCTTTGGCATTAAGACAAAACGAGGCGGCTGGTTCCATAATTTCGGCGGACTTTCTGCTCCTATATGTATTTGGGCTAACGCTTATTATAAACCCGGCACAGTTACTACCGGACTTGACCTTTGGACAGATTACCAAAAGGTTACCGATGATAATGCCGAAATTAAGTTCAAGTATTTTGGCAATAACGAAAAGTATTCATTGATAGTAACCCTCAACGATGAGAACGAATATTCAGTAACACTGGACGGAAAAGAGATTCCTCATTTTGAGAGAGAAAGGGGTATTGTAGAAATTACTCTGGATGGTACTGTTACTTTCGGTGTGCTTAATGTAACAAAAAATAATATGGAAAGAGGCAAATAAATGTCTAACAGAATTTACGGCAGCGACAATGAACCGCTGAAAATTCAATTCATTACCGATATTCACCATTATTCGAGAAAGGTGGGTACAGAGGGCAAGGCTTATGAAAAAGCCGAGTCAAAGAGCCAAAAGGTAATCAAGGATACCGACTTAGTCCTTAATGAAGCATGGAATATTTTGTGTGAGGATAAGTCTACCGACATAGTTGTAGTAGCCGGCGATACCACCCGTGATGGTGAGTTTGACTCTCACAAAGAGGTTATAGATATGCTCCACGCCCTTCAAAAGAGAGGCAAGAGAGTGTATGTTATCACTGCTACCCATGATTTTCGTGACGGTGGTGTAGCCGACGGATATGTAGGTGACGAGGTTGTAAAGGTTCCTGCAGTTGAAAACAGACAGGACCTTTGGGATATGTACTATGATTTCGGTCCCTCCGAAGCTATTGCTACTCACAGAGAGTCTATGAGCTATGTGGTACAGCTTGCCCCCGGCTATCGGCTGTTCGCACTGAATGATGATACTAACTTTAAGCCGGAGGGAGAGAGCGGCTCAGGTTTTTCAGATGACTGTATGGCATGGATTATGGAGCAGCTTCGTGATGCTCAGGAACACGACCAGTATGTTATCGCTATGACTCACCATCCTATGATTGCTCCGTCTCCGTTTTATGCCATTATCGGCAAAGGGGATATGCAGCGTAATCATGAGACAACGAGAGAGATTTTTGCGGATTCAGGTCTACACTGTATGCTTACCGGTCATACTCATATCCACGATATCAGCTATGTTACCACTAAGAAGGGCAACAGATTTTATGATATAGCTTGCGGTGCTGCTATCGGTTGTCCGCCTACTATGCGTACAGTTGTCTTTGACCCTAAGAATGCAAAAATTGATGTAGATACAATTATGATAAAAAATGTTCCCGGTATGGATACCGACGGAAAGCCGTTTGATGAATATATGAAAGGCTTTTTCTTCGGTATGATAGGTGAGGTCATTTGGGCAATGGGCAATGACATTGACCGCCTTGCAGAAATGACACCTGCATTTTCCATTCCGAGCGAAAAGGTTAAAAAGCTGGGCTGGCTCATTAAGCCGATAGGCAAGTTTTTGAACAAGCTCACCTTCAAAAAGGCTTGGCGCCTGTGCAAGAAGGAATCGGGACTTAAGAAAGAGGACATAGCCGATATTGCTGACAAGAGAGTAGTTGACCTTATTCTTGAACTTGTGCAGAATTTGTATTGCGGCGATTCGCCTTACGGACCTGATACGAGAGAGTATAAGCTCACCTGCGGTGTGCTGAATGTTATTGATTCGTTCTTAGATACTATCCACCTTAATATCGGCAAGTTCCTAAAGGGCGCAACCTCTGTCAGAGGCCTTGTTGAGCCACTCCTTTGGAATCCGGGCTATTGCGATGCAAAGGCTACACTGCCTCTGTATCCGATTTATGATGATGAAAATCCTGCACCTGCCGAAATGTTTGAGGAAAAGCATTTTGACGATCCTGTTAAGAAAAGTAAAAAAGGACCTCTCGTCCTTACTTGTCTTATCTTGGCAGTATTGCTCGTTATCGCCGTTTTGGTGCTGATTGTAATAGGTATCATAGCATTGATAAAGGCTATAGTAGCAGCTTTTACCACAGCTGCACTGTTCGGATTATTGTTCTGAATTACATAAATAAAAATAACGGACTGCGTAAGCTTACGTAGTCCGTTTTGTTGTTTTATGTTTATTTAGCAGATTCTGCAACTTCTGTTGTTTCTTCTGTTTCTTCCTTTTCGCTGCCTCTCTTACTGTGAATGTAGCTCTTGAAGGAGTTTATTACGATAGTAAGACCGAGGGCAATCAGCAGAACAGCCACAACAAACTGAAGGACTGAGCCAAAGATGTCTTGACCGGCAGAAATTGCTTTTACCAAAGCAATCAAACGCTGAACAAGTGCTGTGAATGTTACACAGAGCATAATAATCATCGGAGGGAACAAAATCTTGTTCTTTCTTCCTGTTACCTTAAGGAATACGCAGAGTGTGATGAGTACCAATGCACTGAGCAGCTGGTTAGCAGAGCCGAACAGAGGCCAAATCTGCTGATAACCAACCTTTGTGAGGATGAAACCACAAAGGAGAGTAAAGATTGTTGCAAAGTATGGATTGCAAAGAATTTTTCTCCAGGTCTGTGTGTGTTCCATATCGTCTACACTGAAGATTTCTTGGAATGACATCTTGCCTATACGAGCAACAGCGTCAAGAGTTGTCAGTGCAAGTGCAGATACGCACATTGTCATAAATACGGTAGCGATATGTACCGGAATACCCATTCTTTCAAAGAAGCCTGCTACACCTCTTGAGAAGATTTGGAAAGGTGTGCCTTCTGCGGCAACGCCGTTTTTAGCAGCTGCGCCTGCAACGCAGAGTGCCAGTACAGCAAGTACGCTTTCCAAAATCATTGCGCCGTAGCCGACCTTGAGCATATCTTTTTCGTTAGCAATAGTCTTTGATGATGTGCCTGATGATACGAGGCTGTGGAAGCCTGATACAGCACCGCAGGCAACTGTTACAAACAGGATAGGGAACATTGTGCCCAGCTTTGCGTTAGTAAAGCCTGTGTATGCAGGGAGGTTCATAGTCGGATGACCGATAACCAAACCTAAGATTGCACCGGCAATCATACATACGAACATAATAGTTGTCATATAGTCACGAGGCTGTTTCATAAGCCAAATAGGCATAATAGCTGCAACAAAGATATATGCGAATACTACATAAGCCCACTGATCTTTGTTAAGTGTGATAGGAGCCGCAATACCTACTGCGAACGATGCAATGATGAATACAACACCTACGACAAATTCTTTCCAGCCGGAAAGGTTGAATTTCTTTTGGATAAGACCGAATATAACGGCGAATACCATAAACATAATTGATACTGTGCCGGCGGAGCCATTTACGCTGCCTGTTTCCAGCATCTTATGTGTGGTTTCGTCAAAGGCTGCAAATGTGCCTGATACCATATCGGCAAATACTGCGATGATAAGCAGTGAAAACAGCCAGCAGAATATAGTAAAAAGCTTTCTGCCCAACTTGCCGATATATTTTTCTATCAGCATACCCATTGATTTACCTTGGTTTTTAACAGATGCATACAATGCACCGAAGTCTGTTACCGCACCGAAGAATACACCGCCTATCAGTATCCACAGAAGTACAGGTACCCAGCCGAATACTGCTGCCTGAATAGCGCCGGTTACAGGGCCTGCGCCTGCGATGGATGAAAATTGGTGGCTGAATACAGTCCAGCCGTTAGTCGGTACATAGTCTTTTCCGTCATTGTATTTTACTGCCGGTGTTTCTGCCTTTGGGTCGATACCCCAAGTTTTCGCTATATGGCGACCGTAGAGAACATAGCCTGCACCGAGTACAACAACTGCAATCAAAACAATTACCAGTGTGTTCATAAAACTATCTCTTCTTTCTCTTTCTTTTATTTATCCAGTCAAACGATAAACAAAAAAAGCCTTCGTCCTTGCAGAAATCTTTTGATTCCTGTGCAAAGACGAAGGCTGAAACTTTAATCTAAAGTACGCTTCCGCGTTACCACTTTGCTTGTCGACTGCATGGCCGACCTCTCATTCACTACCCGAGTGTTCGGAGAGTGTCCCTGCTAACGGTGGGGTACCGACTTCCATTACTAAGCAAAATGCTTTTTACAGAAGCAGCTCGCAGGTGAGGGCGTGCCGTGCCTTGTTGCTGTCTCGCACAACCGACAGCTTTCTGAATGCGGTGATACGGTAAGTCATTTCCTGTTCGTAGCATTTGACTGTTTACTTTAGTTCAATAGTAGTCCTATATTTTTTATTTGTCAAATGTTTTTGCTATTTTTGGAAATCCTAACAAATACGGCAGTTATTTTCACCTTAGATTTGGATAATTTGTAAACTCCATATAAATAAACTCTAAATAAACCTTTACTTTGCCATCTCTGCTCTTGCTTCTTTAATACGTTGAACAAAGAGTTTGCCAGTCTCGGTGATTTGGTCATAATCGCCTGTTTTAGCGCCCTTGATAAGTGATGAGCCTGCACCACAAGCAATAGCGCCTGCCTTAATCCAATCTTTTACGTTGTCTACATCGACACCACCTGACGGCATCATTACTGCGTTAGGAATAGGACCGTGAATATCTTTGATAAATGATGGAGTAGCAATGTCACCGGGGAATACTTTGAGCACATCTGCACCGCATTCCATAGCCGCTACTGCCTCTGTAGGTGTGTAAATGCCGGGCATTGATGGAATACCGTAGCGATTGCAGCACTTTACGGTCTCGGGATCAAAGTAAGGGGATACGAT
>URJF01000028.1 GCA_900548085.1 uncultured Oscillospiraceae bacterium
CTTTATTGTGGCTATGATAGTGTTTGTATTTATGCCGATGCAGGAATATCACTATGTTATCAGAACCTCGGGAGACGGTGATACCTACGCTGATTTGCTGTATAAGAATGTCCTTTCTATATTTACCACTTTAGGATATCAGGACAGAATATGGCTTAATATTTTAGCTGTTGCGGGCGGCGTTTTGTTTGCATTTTGTGCTTTTTATTTCTTGAACAAAAAGAAAAGTGTGAATTTCTTTATGTCCACCGGCATAAACAGACGAACAATGTTTACAAACAGAGTGCTTTCATCGGCAATTATGATTGCTCTCACTACCGGGGTACCGCTCCTTATTGATACAATATTCAACATTTCCGCTTTTGGCCACGGGGCATATATGCTTGAGTTTGGATTCTTTGCTTTTCTCAGTATGTTCTCCATGTTTATGTCAGGCTTTGCCATTATGAGTGTGGCTATGTGTATGTGTACTACTGTTATTGATGCGCTGTTCTCAGGTGCGTTTCTGGTGGCTGCACCGTATGCTGTTGTTTATTCTGTTCAGGCTTTGCTCACCGACTTGCTGAGAGGATATGGTGACAATTCAGATTTGCTTTCCAAGTGCGCTGTGTTTACTCCTCTTTTCTCCAGCTCAAAGCTGGGCAGCAGAGAATTTAGTGAGACATTATTTTACTCAATAAGCCAAATGAAAAAAACAAATGTCGCATATATTGACGGAGAATATGGTGAAAGCAGCTTTAACAGATTTCTTAATACAGACGGATATACACATATCGGTTATAAGTTTTTCTTCGGAGCGCTGCTTTGGATTGCAGTCAGTGTTGTACTTCTCTTTGTGGCAAATTATTGTCTGAAGAAAAGGAAGGCAGAGAACACTGCCATAATCAGACGCAGCAAAGCATCCTCCATTGTTGTATCATATATTTTGGGTTTGGTAGCGGTAATTGCTGTGGGCGTACTGCTTATGTCTGCAAAAGAGCGAATTAATATCCCATCCGTCCTTATAGCACTCATTTGCGCTATAGTATTCTTCTTAGTATCTGCTGTAGTTCAGCTCGCAGCATACGCTGATATTAAAAAGCCAAAAACATATTTGGTTACTGCAGCAGCAGGGACGATTATTCCGCTTGTGTTTGCACTCGTTTTGTCCTTCGGAGGATTTGGCTACACCACTTATGTTCCGGAGCTCAGCGAGGTGGAGAGCTGTACAGTTAATACTACAGATATGAATGCCTCATTCGGTCAGACATATTACGGTGACGTGGAGAATTTGAGCTTCTTCCATTACTATGATAACAATAATATGTGTTCCGATTTCACCGACAAGGCAGATATAGAGCGTGTACTGAGAGCAGAAAAGGCAGCTCAAAAACGAGAGTTCTATAAGGGCTATTCAAACGCCACATTTGAGTTTAAGCTGAAAAACGGCAAGACTGTTACCCGTTCATTTGACGGTATAACAGAGGACGCCGTAAAAGCCTTGGCTAATTTGACTTCAACTAAAGAAATGCAAAAGCAGGTGGAAAATCAATTTCTTGTTCCTGCCGAAGATATTGTTGAGACAAAGGACTATTATTCTGTAAACTACGATTACAGCTCCACAAACGCTTCTATTACGCAGAGCAATGCCTATGCCTATGCCGCAGACGGAAAGCGATTTAAGATAGACAATACTTTAGAATTCAGAAAAGCACTTTTGGCAGATGTTAAGAAAGTCGGCTACTCACGGCAGTTCACCTCTGACCGAGAGCTGTTTGTTATTGGATTTGTTTCTACCGAGGCAAGTCCTGTTGACGGCGATACAGATAAATTTGCAAATGACGAAAATATATTCGTGGCATACAGTATATATGACGATATGACCAATGTGCTGAATTATCTCAAAAAGGTCGGTGTATATGATAAGGTTGTCGGCCACGATTGCACTAAGAATGTTGAGAGCGTAACCCTCGTCAGCGTAACTGACAAAACTTTGAGATCACAAGTCGGATTTTGGAACACAAGATTCGTCGGCGGAATAACCTCAAGCAAAAATACAGACGCCATCGAAGTCAAAACAATAGAGCATAACGGCAATAAATATACGGACAATGAGAGTATCTCCAAGTATATTAAAGCCAGCACCGTCGGTGGCTACTATCACGATGATGATATGATACTTATGATTAAGTATAAGTCGGGCAACACTGTATTGCGCTTGCTCCGTGCTGACAAGAAATAAATTTTTGAAAAAACTAACCTCCCGTAGATTCTTCTACAGGAGGTTTTGTTTATTTTTCATTAAGTTTTTTCAGCGATTTGTTAAAGCCGAAGCTGAACATTATTACCGTAAAGATTACTGCAAGTGTGTCTGCCACCGGTTCAGCCGTATAGACCGCCATTGTCTTGTCTGCCAAAAAGTGCGGCAGTATGTATATCAGCGGTATCAGCAGTACAAACTTTCTCAGCACTGCTACTATAATGGAATACAGCGCATTGCCGGTGGATACAAAAGTCATTTGGCAGGCAATTTGGATCCCGAATATAAACAGTGCGCCGCAGTAAATTCGCAGTGCCTTTGCTGTAAAGGCCAACAACTCGCTGTCGTTAGTGAACATTCCGGCAAATATTTTTGGAAAAGATATTACACATATCCATAGAACAACTGAGTATATTACGCTGGTTATAAGTAGGAGTTTAAAACTCTTTTTTACTCTGTCGGTATTTTTTGCTCCGAAGTTGTAGCCGGTTATGGGTTGTGCGCCCTGAGCGAGACCTTGCAGCGGCAGCATAGCGAACTGCATTACGCTGGTCAGTATGGTCATAGCACCTACTGCAATATCTCCGCCGTATTTTATCAGAGAGGAATTAAAGCATACCGACACGATACACTCACTGCTTTGCATAATGAATGCCGACAGGCCCAATGCCAGACATGGCGGCATTAGTTTTAGTCCCGACAACAGCAATTCTTTTCTTATGTGCAGTATCGTTGATTTTCCGGTTAGGAATATGAGCACCCATATGCAAGATATACACTGTGATATTACTGTAGCGAGAGCTGCTCCCGTTACACCCATTTTCAGTCCGAAAATAAATATAGGGTCGAGTATAATGTTGCATACTGCACCGATAAGTACGGTTATCATTCCTGTTTTCGCAAAGCCCTGTGCGGTAATAAATGCGTTCATACCCAATGTTATTTGGACAAAAATTGTACCGGTAGCATATATGTTCATATAGTCTGTTGCGTAGCCGATTGTGTTTTCGCTTCCACCGAAGGCTAAGAGTATGTTTCTGTTCCAAATCAGTATGACGGCAGTCAGCACTAATGATATTATTACTTGCATAGACAGACAGCCGCTTAGCAGTTTTTCGGCGGTTTTGTTGTCGCCCTTGCCCATAGAGATAGAGGCTCTCGGTGCACCGCCGGTTGATACAAATGCAGAAAACGCCGTTATTATCATAATCAGCGGCATACATACGCCGACACCTGTCAGTGCCATACTTCCGTTTCCGGGCATGTGACCGATGTATATTCTGTCCACTATGTTGTACAGCATATTCACCAGCTGTGCGATTACCGTAGGCACTGCCAGTTTAAACAGTAGTTTCCCAATAGGCTCCGTGCCCAAAAATTCTTTGTTGTTATCCATATATATTCCCTTGATTAAAACGGACGCCATAGTGACTGTCCGTTTTTGTCAGTGTAGCTGTGGTATGATTGTAGTGGATATGCCGAAGAATATCAGCAGTGATACTGCATCTACGATTGTTGTTATGAACGGAGAGGACATAACCGCAGGGTCAAATCCACACTTCTTTGCCAGCATAGGCAGTGTACAGCCTATCATTTTTGCAAAGATGATTTCTATTACAAGAGTCAAGCATATAGCCAGGTCAACTATCAGCGTTATTTCGCTGTTGCCCAGCAGCATCTTGTCTATCAGCAGGATTTTTACAAAATTGACCGCTGCCAAAGATATGCCGCAGATAAAGCCTACTCGTATTTCTTTCCACAAAACTTTAAAATAGTTTTTGAACTCAATTTCGCCCAAACTCATTGCACGAATTACGGTAACGCTTGCCTGTCCGCCCGAGTTACCTCCGGTATCCATCAGCATAGGTATGAATGCTGTCAGAATTGTCATAGCTGCCAGCTTATCCTCAAAACTGGATATGATTGAGCCGGTGAATGTTGCCGATACCATCAGCAGCAGTAACCAAGGGAAACGGCTCTTCCATGTCTCAAACACTGTGGTTTTTAGATAAGTCTTTTCGGTGGGGAGCATCGCATTCATCTTTTGGATATCCTCGGTGTTCTCCTCCTGCATAACGTCCATAGCGTCATCGATAGTGATGATGCCTACGAGCCTTTCTTCCATATCAACTACAGGCAGTGCAAGGAAATTATATTTATCCAGCTGTTGAGCCGCAATTTCCTGGTCGTCGAGAGTGTTGATATATATTACATTTGTCTCCATAAAATCGGAGATGTCGTCATCGTAGTCGTGGAGCAAAAGCTCCTTTACTGTAGTAACACCCAGTAGGTGACGGCTGTTGTCCGTAACATAGCAGGTGTAGATGGTTTCCTTGTCTACACCCGTACGCCTGATACGCTTAAAAGCGTCCTCTACGGTCATATCTTTTTTGAGGTCAACAAACTCAGGCGTCATAATAGAGCCGGCGGAGTCCTCCGGATATTTAAGAAGAGCGTTGATAGATTTTCTTGTGTCTGTGTCGGTATTCTTGAGTATTCTTTTTACTACCGTTGCGGGCATTTCCTCGATAATGTCTACGGCATCATCCAGATATAGCTCATCCAGCACATCTTTAAGTTCGTTATCCGAAAAGGCGTGAATTAACTCTTCTTGGGTATCGCCGTCCAGCTCGACAAAGGTGTCCGCCGCTTCTTCTTTAGCCAGCAGTCTGAAAAACAGCAGTCGTTGGCTGGTAGGAAAGCTATTGAATATTTCGGCTATATCCGCCGGATTTATAGTGGAGAGCATCTCTTTTATTTTCGCCAAGTCTCGTCGGCTGTACGCCGCCTCTATTTCTTGGACGATTTCTTCTACTTCGATATCCAAAAATATCACCACCTTGATTAAATTTCTTCGTTTTATACTATGTCAAAAAACTCTTTCTCTTCCTCGTCGTCAACCTTTACCGTCAATCTTTTTGCGAGGATAACAAAAAGACAAATTATTGCTATTCCGCACACGGTGCTGACTATTGAAATAAAGAAAATCGGCTTTTGATAGAACAGTTCACCCTCTACTATTGATTTAAAATGGGGGCTTTTCATTTCTTCCTCTACTTCGGCAGAGGTTTTGTTTATTCGCTTAATCTTCAGATTGTACAGTTTTACGGTTGAGTCCGACGCAGTCACTGTCAGAGTGATAGTCGGTTCTTGATTGTCAGTCAGTGTTATTTCGGCAGGTGCATCACAGTGTGCACCCACATCCTGAGTGACAGCAGTCAGCTTGATTGATGTCAGGTCATTTGGTACATACAGTTTGTAGTCTGTGTCCTTGTCATTGAGCTTCGGATATACTTCTCCGAGATAGCAGTCTATAGAGGTGAGATTGTTGTTTGAGTTTTTTTCATACTGCTCAGCATTGGAGTAGTCAAAGGTATATACCGTACTGCCTCCGTCAAATTCGAGAGTAAGGATTATTCCGTTTTGTCTCTTTGATTCGTCCTGAGAATATGTTACAAACAGCTTTGCACTGCCGTTTATTTTGTAGTCCTTGAGCGTAGGAGTAAGGTTAGGGTTGCTCAGAGTTATTGTATATCTTGATTTTGTAGGCAAAAATTTTTCATTTATTTTTGCGTTGTTGAATGATACTTCGGTAACGGTAGGGGCTTCAATTGTTTCCAGCTCCTGTGCCATAGCGCTAAGTGGTGCCGATACCATTATCATTACCAAAATCACTGCGGCAAACTTTATTATTTTTTTCATAAGATTTGCTCCTTTGATATTACAATATAAAGTTTGTTACGTTGTTCTGTGTAAGCTGTTCCAGCACTCTCTTGCTGTCGATGTCTGTGTTTATATAGTATATTTGGTTAGACTTCAGCTTTTTAAACTGCTTTATTTCTTTAGTGAGGGCACTGTTTGTGATTTTTCCGCTTTCACCGTCCCTGCCGGTGAGAGAAATATCCATCTCTTGTAAAATTTTTACCTTGTTGCCCAAATCCTTCGTGAGCTTTGCGGCGATTGTATCAAAGCCGTCGTTGTATGATGAGCTTATATCTGTTGGCAGGTCGTAATCGGTCAGTACAAATACTGTTATTCCGTAGGAATACAACTCCTGTATAATGTCCTTGATATAAGAGTAGGTTTCGTCGCTGTTGGGGTTTAGATATGTGTTGTTGTCTTTGTCGGTATAGTATTTGTCACCCTGTTTCAGTGCCATGTCCGCCGACTGCGATGGTACTACATTGTCCTTGTAGCAGCTTATTCTCGCAACGGTGAGTATGTCGTTTTCGCTCAGCTTTTGGACTGATTGCTTTGTGGCGGTAGAGTTATTGCTGATTGCGCCAAAGGTGTCGATGCTCGCAAGAGATGAGGCGTAACCTATTGTGCCGTCGCTCCGCTTTGCATCAAAGGTGATGCTGTTGTAGCCGTTTTCTTGGACATTTGATATTACTGAGTCCAGCATAACCGAGTTGTCGAGACTGACCGACTCCACCTTAGAGGACATAATATTCAGTGACAGATCCGACATATCTGCATTGTCGTTTTCGTCATTCTCGGCTATTGATTCAGCCGGCTCGGCGTGACGAGTCATATATACATCTGTGCCTATGTAGCCCACGCAGATTAGTACCGCTGCCATAATGATTGATATGATTGTATTTATTTTTTTCTTTTTTTGAGCTTTTGCCTTAGCTTTGTCATCGTATGCCGGTCGTTTGGTTGCGGCATATTTGTCGCTGTAGTTTCCGTCATAAATGTATTTGTCGGCAAAATCTATTTGGCGACCGGTCGGTGTTTCGGTCCATTTTTGGTCACGATTTTTGTTGTCAAAAAAACCGCTTTTCCTTTTTTTGTCCTTTTTTCTTTTCATACTATCACTTATTTTACGCTGAGGGCGTTTTTCTTGAGAAGATTTATTGTTTCCTCCGGATTTTCGCTCTTAAATACTGCCGAACCTGCCACAAATACATTCGCACCTGCTTTTGAGGCGATTTTTATTGTGTCAGCGTTGATTCCGCCGTCTACCTCGATGTCAATGTCTTTGTTTATGCTGCGCAGCTTTTCAATCTTTGACATAGTGCTCTCCATAAAACTTTGACCGCCGAATCCGGGCTCAACAGTCATAACGAGAACCATTGACAGCTTGTCTAAATAGGGGATAACAGTCTCTGCGTCGGTGTTAGGCTTTATTGCCAGAGCTGCTTTTTTGCCGAGAGAAATTATTTTGTCGACGGTTTCTTCCGTGTCGCTGTCACTCTCTATATGAAAGCAGATTATGTCTGCTCCTGCCTTTGCAAAGTCCTCGACATATTTCAGTGGCTCACTTATCATAAGATGCACATCAAACGGAATGTCACACACTTTTTTTATTGAGCTCACTACCGGCGAGCCGATGGATATATTAGGTACGAAATGACCGTCCATTACATCTATGTGTATCATTTCTGCGGCAGAGCACTTTTTGAGCTCTTGCTCCAAATTTGCATAATCGCTTGCTAATATAGATGGCGAAATCTTGATTTCCATACTGGCACACCTCTCCATTTTTTGTTATACTATTATACTATTATTACAGTGGTAAATCAAGTAAAAAATACCTGCCGCAGCATAGCGACAGGTATAAAAATTATCAGTCTATTTGGGTGTAATAAATGTCCAAAACAGTCTTCATAAGCGCATCTTCATCGGGATAGAATTCCGCATATACAGCGTCAGGATATTCGGTGGTCTTTGCCTCTTTCATTTCACCCTTTATTGAGTGAGTATCAAAGGTGCGAATGTTCTTTGACAACAGCAATGATGCCACATATGTCATATTGTTCAGCGTCAAATTTGTTTGGGAATAATCGGCAGCAGTGTTGTATAGCTTAGATACCGTGCTGAAATCGCCCTTGACCGCCTCTTGTACCTGAGATGCAAAGGCTCTTACATACTGCATTTGGCGACTTGTTCTGTTCAGCGATGCATTGATTGTATCCATATCTCGAGTACGTACATAAGCCTCTGCCATATCACCTCTGAGCGTTACTTTGTCACCCACCTTAACATTATATTTTGGCAGGTTGTAGAGAGAGGTTACGGTTACTCCGCCTACTGCATCATTGAGTGGCTTGATTCCGTCCAAATCCAGTGCATAGTATTTTTCTATCGGTACATTGTAGAGAATACGGCTGATGGATGATGTAACATTTTTGCAGCTGTTTTCGCCGCCGTTGCCGTATGCGTATGCCAAACAAAGTTGCACTTTGCCGGTCTTTTTGTATTCGCCCTTTTCGTCATATTGGGCAACATCTACCATAGTGTCACGAGGTATTGCTATAATATCGGATTTACCTGTGCTCGTATCCACCGCAACTACTATGTCGGCATCGGAGCTGCCTACAAAGTCGGTGGTACTGTTGTCTTTCATTTGGCGTCTGTCAACGCCTAAGAATGCTACGGATATCACATTCTCATTGAGTTGATACTTGTGTCCGTTGTAGGTGATTACTTCTTTATAATTTTCGGATGTACCGGTTGTGACAGTTTTTATATCCTTTTCACCGGTTACTTTGAGAGAATAGAAGGTCAGTCCGGTTACTGCGGCAATTACCACAACTACAGCCAGGAATACTGCCAATATTCTCACAGGGAGAGAAAGTTTTTTCTTCTTGCTGTGCTTTCCGTGATGGTGGTGATGATGGTGTGAACTGTGGTGATGACTGCTGTGATGGCTGTGCTCACTGTGATGGCTGTGCTCACTGTGATGGTGGTGCTCACTGTGATGGTGGTGCTCACTGTGCTCACCGCTGCCGTGACGGTGCGATGAGTGCCTTGTTTTGCCTATGTGATCAGAGTCGGTCAGCTCAAATTCCGAGGATTTTGTGTTCTCCGGTTTATCCGTCCCTTTGTCAAAAATAAGCATATCGGCTATTTCGTCTCCAACATTGCTGTCAGAGCCTAATGCACTGTTTCCTAATTCTCCGTTAGGGAACAGTACATCGTTTGTACCGTTTAGATTAGGGTCAATAGGTCTTTTCATCTTTTGTTAATACTCCGCATACTAATAATCTGTTGCTGCTCTGTCCCTCGATGCAGGTAGACAGTACAAGCAGCCTGTCGTCAGTTGTTATATCTTTCCCTAAGTTTGTGCGAACATCCTTCGCCGTGCTTTCGGGATTTTGTACCATATCTATAAATTCTTTGTATATATTGTCGTCTCTGAAATCAAAGCTGTTCAGTATGTGCCGGTTGTCGTACTTGAATTCTGACACAATTTTGTATGTCAGCTTGTGGCTCGGCGTGTAGACATAGATTTTGTCGTACTTATCGAAAAAGTCAGCCTTTTCAAATCGATGCAGAGATGCAAACATTTTTTCGTTAGAACTGTTGTGTCCGTAGAGTACAGTCACTCTGTCGCTGAAATCGGTGCTGTTTGCACTTTGCGAAAAAATTGCACCTGATAGAATGTACGACTTGTCGAAGGCACTGTGCTTTAGATAAAAGTTATCGTCAGTTTCGCTCTGCACAATCGGATAATCCACCTTTGTTCCGGGAATTTTTATCCAAGCGTATATCTCGCTGTTGCCTTTTTGCAGGGTGTCAAAGTCAATGGGGTTCTTGACCTGCTTTTCCTCCTGAGTGGTGGTGGGTACTGTGGTGGAGGAGTCGTAGGGGTTGTCTGTTCCGGCTGTGTATCTCTCATATAGATAGAATCCAAAATATACAGAACCTCCGATTATCATAAGTATCGCAATTACAGTCAGAATACTGCGTATGATTTTGCTGCCGCTCTGTCTGTCGTTTATTTCTTGTTCTTCTTCAGTCAACTTATTTTTCTTATTTTCATTATCACTCAAAGCCTTATCCGCCTTTCGTATCAAACAAAAAAGACCTGTAACAATTTAGGCTACAGGTCTGTTCTTAATGTGTTAATTACTCTTCGTCGCTGCTCTTCTTTTTGAGTGCTGCAAGCATAGCGACACCTGCACCTGCTACAGCGATACCTACTGCCGAAACGGCACCGGTCTTTGGCGAAGTGGGTTTTTTATCGGTTTTCTTAGTTGTTCCTTTATTGCCCTTTGTTGTTTCTGAACCGTTGTCAACAAGTGCGTTAGCAACTACCTTGCCGTCATATCCGTTGATGAGTTCGATAGTGATGGAGTTACCTTCTTCTGAAGTAACTACATAATCCTTACCCTCTTTCATACCCGGAAATTCCCAACCGGTCAGGTTGCCGCTTCCGTTGTATGTGAAGGTAATTACATTCTCGTCGTTTTTATCTCTGTTAAAAGTAATGTCCTTTGATGTGGAACCGTTTACTTTTGTGGAGATATCAATTGCCTTTGTTGTGCTGTGTGGGCTGACAACATCCTTTGCCATTGCAGGGATAGTAGCCATTGCGCCTACAGAAATTGCCATAACCAGTGACAATACGAGAGAAATTATTTTTTTCATAATAAACACCTCATAACAAAAATGTATTAAAATAGATAATACTACATATTTGACTAAAGTATAACATACCAAAACTCATTTGTAAAGAGTATTTTTATAAAAAACGGTGACAATTTGTTTACACGGTTCGTCACCGTTTGCAGATTATGAAAGTTGAGCCTTTCCGGTGCACAACTCGTAATATCTGCCTTTAAGTGAGAGCAGATGCTCGTGGTCGCCTCTCTCTATTATTTTGCCGTGTTCAAGTACCATAATTGCATTAGAGTTGCGGACCGTAGAAAGTCTGTGGGCGATAACGAATACTGTTCTGCCTACCATCAGTGAGTCCATTCCCTTTTCGATATGGGATTCTGTTCTTGTGTCAATGGAGGAAGTGGCTTCGTCGAGTATCATTACCGGCGGGTCTGCTACTGCCGCACGGGCGATAGCGAGGAGCTGGCGCTGGCCCTGCGACAGATTTGCACCGTCGGAGGTTATCATAGTGTTGTAGCCCTCCGGCAAATGCTTGATAAATGAGTGTGCCGATGCGAGCTTCGCCGCTGCAATACATTCTTCGTCCGTAGCGTCCAGTCTGCCGTAGCGTATGTTGTCCAGCACAGTTCCCGTAAACAGATGAGTATCCTGAAGAACCATAGCCAGCGATTTTCTTAAATCCGCTTTCTTTATTCTCTTTACATCTATGCCGTCATAGGTGATTTTGCCCTGCTGAATGTCATAAAATCTGTTTATCAGGTTGGTTATTGTCGTTTTGCCCGCACCTGTAGAACCTACAAATGCGATTTTTTGTGCCTGCTTTGCATACAGATTTATGTCATGGAGTACAACCTTGTCGGGTACATATGAGAAGGTAACATCCTCAAATACAACATTGCCCCTTACAGGTATCTTTTTGTCGCCGTCTACCCAGTGCCATTCTTTTCCGTTCTCTGTGTGGATTTCTTCGAGTGTAACAGTGCCTTCGTCAACTTCGGGCAGAAGGTCCATTACCTCAAATACTCTCTCTGCGCCTGCAAGAGCGGAGAAGATATTGTTCATCTGATTCATTATTTGGTTGATAGGCTGAGTGAACTGCTTTGAGTAGCTAAGGAAGGTGAAGAATGTACCTATATCCAGTGAGCCTGCCAAAACGAGTATGCCACCTGTCAGTGTTATTGTGGCATATGACGCATTATTTATTCCTGTCGAAAACGGTCCCATTATACCACTGTAGTAGTTAGCTTTTGTAGCTACTGTGCGATATTTTTCGTTCAGTTGGTCAAATTCGTCTTTTGCTTCTTCCTCATGGTTGAATACCTTTACTACCTTCATACCTTCAATGGTTTCTTCGATATTTCCGTTCATATCACCAAGCGCCGCCTGTTGTGCCTTGTAGTACTTTTTTGTGTGCTTTGCGATATTAACAGAGTTTATCAGCATTATGATAAGGAACACTAATGATACGAGGAACAACTGCCATTTCAGCACTATCATCATTACTTCTATGCTCACTAACGAGAACACAGATGATATGAGCTGAACGATTGACTGCTCCAGCATCATTTGGATATTGTCTACATCGTTGGTAAAACGGCTCATAATTTCGCCGTGAGTTTTTGAGTCAAAGTAGCTCAGCGGCAGCGTCTGCAAGTGGTCAAACAGTTCTTTTCGGATAATATTTGTGGTCTTGTATGCCAGCTTTACCATGATTTTTGACTGTCCGTACATAAACAGCGACGCACCTACGTAAAAACTGCCTACTATTGCAAGGTTTTTAACTAATTGTTTTGCGCCTACAGTAGCAAAGTTGTTTGCTTTTATACTTGCCGCAACATCATTCAGTATCGGTTTCAGCCAATATGATGCACCGGTTGTGCATAGGGTACTGAGTATCAGCATTATGAATACTACAAAGAGGAGTGCTTTGTTTTTGCCGATATATGACAGTATCCTCTTGAAAACTTGTTTTGCATTTTTAGGCTTTGCGTAGCCTCTTTTTCCTCCAGGTCCGCCCATTCCCGGCATTACTCCATCACTCCTTTCTGTTGAGTTTTGTAGATTTCTTGATATATTTCACTGCTTTGCATAAGCTGTTCGTGGTTGCCTATGCTTTCTATCTTGCCCTCGTCCAAAACAATTATTTTGTCTGCGTCCTTAACCGAGGATATACGCTGTGCGATTATCAATACTGTCGTATCCTTGAGCTTTGTATAAAAGCTCTCTCTGATTTTTGCTTCTGTTGCTGTATCCACGGCAGAGGTTGAGTCGTCGAGGATAAGTATTTTTGGCTGTTTTATCATCGCACGAGCGATACAAAGCCTTTGCTTTTGTCCGCCGGAGAGATTAAGACCGCCTTGAGACAGGTCTGTTTCGTATCCCTTTGGCTGACGCATAATGAAGTCATGGGCCTGAGCCGCCTTGCAGGCAGAAATGATTTCTTCATCTGTTGCGTCTGGTTTACCCCAACGGATATTTTCCTTTATTGTGCCTGAGAAAAGTACATTCTTTTGCAGCACAACACCTACGGTGTTTCTCAGTGCCTTGATGTCATAATCCTTTACATTTACATCGTCTACCAAAACCTCACCGTTGGTTACATCATACAGCCTCGGTATGAGATTGACCAGACTGGATTTGCCGCAGCCGGTGGAGCCAATTATTCCGACTATAGAACCCGGCTCGGCAGTAAAGTTAATGTTTTCGAGTATTTTGTCGTTGTCATGATAGCCGAAGTCAACATTTTTAAATTCAACCTTGCCTTTTGGATTTTCGGGATAGTACGGATTTTCCGGGTCTGTTATATCTATCTCTGTATCCAAAATTTCGACTACACGGTCGCCGCAAGCCTTTGCTCTTGTGAGCTGAAGCAGAAGCATAGATACCATCAGTATGTTCATAAGTACCTGTACGATATATGATGCCAGCACGCTGATTTCGCCTATTGCCATTTTACCGGCAGCTGCATCGTGTGAACCCTTGTAATAGATATATACTATCACTATGTTCATCATGAGCATCATCATAGGCATTGCCGTTACTATCAGTCCGGCAGCCTTTGCACCTTGCTTGGCTAACTCGTCAGAGGACTTGTGAAATTTTTCTTTTTCTCTGTCTTCACGGACAAAAGCCTTTACTACTCTTATTCCTATTAGGTTTTCCTGTACTACTCGGTTTACATTATCTATCTTTTTTTGCATCTTTTGGAACATAGGAAAACCGAATTTTAGTATCACTGCTACAAGAATTATTATTATCGGCAGCATAACGAGCAGTATCATAGACAGCTTTGCGTTGATAGAAAATGCAAAAGCCGCCG
>URJF01000029.1 GCA_900548085.1 uncultured Oscillospiraceae bacterium
TTCTATCTTTTTGGCGATAATTACATATCTTGTTTTTTTCTTTGTGTTTTGGAGCAGTTCTTCCTTGCCCTTTTCGTCAAGCTTCAAGATTTTTGCCAAATTATCCACAACAACAGTTCGTGTCTCTTCATCTTTAATATTGCTCGGATCAAGAAAAATATTCCAAACAGTAGCGGATTGAGCGAGCACATTGCCGTCGCAGTCATATATGGTTCCTCTCATTGCAGGAATTTCTGTATCCGAAAGCTGTTGTGACTCAGCCTTTGCAGAATATTCGGCTCCTTTTACACCTGTAATATAGATAATTCTCACTATATCCAGAGAAAAAAGAAAGACGATAACAACGACAAATATCAAGATACGCATACGCATATTCTTTTTAAATTCTTTTGCCATAGTATCACCTCATAAAATATTCCGCCGATTTTGTTCGACAAATTTATATTCCGATAAAAAGCACATTAGAGAGTTGGGTATTCCCGACTCTCATAATATCTTACTCGTGCAATTTACTTAATATTACCAAGTTGTTTAGCCACCTGTGCAGGAGACTTCTTTTGGAGCAGCATTTGGCGCTCCGCTTTGAATTGGCTCACATCCATATACTGAATTTGATTAGACTTAACCTTAGACATACCGAGCTTGTCCACTGCGTATTCATCTATCATGCTGACAGATACCATGGCGTCGAGCTCGCTCTGAAGGCTGATGTTTTCGCTCTTTGCATTAGCAATTTGGGTTTGCTTTTGAGAAATCTCTCTGGTCAGCTCGTTCTTTGTTGCCATAGAATTAAGCAAAAGTCCAACCATAGACAAACAAACGACAGCAATGACAGCAACTCTCACTGCTTTGTTGAATGCAATTCTCTGTTCTGCTTTAATTTGGCTCTTGCTTTTTACTTTTTTATTTTCGTGAACCTTAAGTTCTCTCTCGGGAGCTGACTCAGGTCTTATTTTCGGAGCCTGAGAGCCTCTGCTGATATCAAACGAACCGATGAGATAAGAAGTGTCATTTCGGTAGGAGTATCTTCTGAAATCATTTGTATTCGTCATCTTTGTCACCCTTTATTATAGTATATAATTTAATATTTTTCAAATGTTCTTAATCTGGAGGACCTTGCTCTCGGATTTTCCTTTAATTCTTCCTCTCCGGGAGCAACTGCCTTAAAAGGCAATTTGCCAAGCGGTTTCTTGCCGCACACACAAACCGGAAATTCCTTTGGACAGGTACAAGGGTTGCACCACTTATTGAATCTTTCTTTTACCATTCTGTCCTCGAGAGAATGGAAAGTAATTATTGAAATTCTTCCACCGGGATTTAGGCAGTCCAAGGCATCATCGAGAGTTTTGTCGAGCTTGTCCAACTCGCCGTTGACCTCTATTCTGATTGCTTGAAAAGTTTTTCTCGCCGGATGGGAGTCACGCATTTTTGACTTTGGATACGACGCTTTGATTATATCTACCAAATCGCCTGTGGTAACTATCGGCTTGTTTTCTCTAGCTTCTACTATATTTTTAGCTATGCGTCGAGAAAATCTTTCTTCCCCGTATCTCCACAAAATGTCGGCAAGTTCCTGCTCGGAATAGGTATTGACCACATCTTTAGCACTAAGTCCCTGCTTGCTCATTCGCATATCAAGTACAGCATCTTTGTGATAAGAAAATCCACGGTCGCCGTTGTCGAGCTGAAACGAGCTGACGCCTAAGTCGAGAAGTATTCCGTCTACGCCGTCAATGTTAAGCTCTCGGAGTATTTCCTTTATGTTGGCAAAATTGTTTTGGACTATTGTCACATTATCAAACTCGGAGAGTCTTTCGTTCAGCACTGCAATAGCATCGGGATCTTGGTCAACAGCTATAAGCCTTTTAGCAGTCTTCGCTATCGCTCTGCTGTGTCCGCCTCCGCCTGCGGTACCGTCGAGTACGGTCTTTGAGCCGTCAAGCTCAAGTGATTTCAGTGCCTCATCAAACAGCACACTTTTGTGTACAAATTCCATAATTAAATACCGTACTCGTCGAGGATATCCTCAACTTCTTCTTCGTCAATATCGCCGAGTTCTTCCTTAAACAAGTCACAGTTCCATATTTCAATACGGTTATTGTTACCGAAAACCTCTGCCTCTTTTTGACCGAGAAGCTCAACCTGTCTGCGAAGTTCCTCATTAAGAGTAATTCTGCCCTGTCCGTCGAGAGTCATCTTTTCGGCATTGGCTGTAAAGAAGAATTCAAGTTTTTTTCTTTTCTTTTGATTCACTTCTTCGTGAATACGCTGCATAAAGTTGTCCCATTCTTCAATCGGATAGAGAGCAAGACATTTTCCGAGTCCACGAGATGCAACAAACTCCTGTCCCAAATCGGCACGCATATTAGCAGGAATGAAAATTCTGCCCTTTGCATCAATTTTGTAAGATTTGTGACCGAGAAATCTGTTTTTGTATTCGCTCATTTTGCTCTCCTCCTTTCTTGAAATGTGGGATTTTGATTTAAAAATTACATTTTTGGTGTAATTTTGTGGGTTTTTAATGTATTATTGTGGGAATTTGCCCCACCGTGTTTCCATTATATTATTAAATAAGGGCTTTGTCAAGGATTTTTCCCCCTGTATATCATTTGTAACAAATTGTCATATTTTTGTAACCTTTGTGAATTTGCCATATGTTATGCAGTATGATATAATGTATATAATCTATACAACAGGAGTAAAAATATGAAAAAATACGAAACCACCTGGCGTGAAAAAATAGGCTATGGCATAGGTGCTGTAGGACTTGACCTAAGCTATGGTATGTTCTACTCATTCCTCAGCTATTATTTGAGCAGTGTGCTGGGATTGAAAGAAGCATTTTTGCTGTTACTGACACCTTTGGCTCGTATATGGGACGGAATCAACGACCCTATGATGGGTACAATCGTAGACAATACGAGAACTAAACATGGAAAATACAGACCGTGGATAATAATAGGTGCTATATGCAACGCCGTTGTACTATTTTTGCTGTTCACGAGCTTTGGTATGAGCGGCACAAAGCTGTACATATATATCGGAGTAATGTATATCCTCTGGGGCATGACAAACACAATGGCAGACATCCCCTATTGGAGCATGATACCGTCATTCACAAGTGACCCCGACGACAGAAACATGGTATCAACAGTAGCGAGAACCTTTTCCGGTCTCGGTCAGGGAATTATCACTGTAGCTACCCCGATAATACTCCCAATGCTCTCTACCGGTATGACTACCGAAAAGGGTTACAGTGCTTCCGGTTTCTCCCGCTGGGCAGGAATCTGTGCGATACTGCTGGTGCTGTTCTCCTCTATCTGTGTGTTCAGCACTAAAGAGAAAAATGTAGTATATAACGAAAAGTCCAAATTTTCGTTCAAAAAGATTTTTTCCGTTATTGCTCACAACGACCAGCTGGTAGTATTTATGGTGGTTGCTATGCTGTCTAACGCAGGATGGTATCTCACCTCCGGCACGGCAGTCTACTACTTTTCGGATGTTCTCGGTCAACCTAAGGCTCAGAGCTTGTTCCAAACTATCGGTGCCGTAGGTTCGGTGCTCGGCCTTGTGGTTATCCCTGTTCTTTCTAAATGGATGAACAAAAAGAAGATTTATCAAATCTCACTGTGTGCCACCATATTAGGCTATGTATTGATGTTTGTATTCGGCCCGATACTGAAAATCACCATTGCACTCGACATTGCATACATCATATCCTCAACAGGTATCGCTGCTATGTTTGTAGGTCAGACAATTTTCTTGGCAGACATAGTGGACTACGGCGAATACAAAAACGGCGAGCGTAATGAGTCAATCACTTTCTCAATGAAAGGCTTTTTGCAGAAAATGGCATACACAATCCAGACCATTATACTTTTCGGCGGCCTCGGTATTATGAACTACAACAAGCAAATCACTTCTGCCACAAAAGCAATCAACGAAAGCACCAAAGCAGGAATAGGCATAATCTGCTTTGGTATTCCGCCTGTACTCATTCTCATTTCGCTGATAATTTTTTCAAAGAAATTTAAGCTCCACGGAGAGCTCGCCGACAAGGTACACGACCACATAATCGAAAAAAGAAGCAACGAAAAAAACACAGCTGAATAAAAAAACAGCGCTTGCACACTATCAGTCGTGCAAGCGTTTTGTTATGCAAAAGCCCCGACCGCTAATGCAGTCGGGGCTAAATTTGCTATTTACTTTTTAAGCTCTATTCCGTCGGACTTGAGAGTAGAAATAATCTTGTCTGTAATCTCAGACACCTCATCTCTGGTCAATGTCTTTTCGGGATGAGCAAAGGTGATGCGAGTTGTGATAGACTTAGAATTGTCATCCTCGTATACATCTGTAACCTCTACCTTTTTGATAAGGCTGCTGTTAGCTGCCTTAATTGCTTTTGCAATAGGAGCAAACGCAGAGGATACAAAGGACAAGTCAATGTCAATAGCCGGGAACTTTGACGGCTCCTCATACTGAATTGATGCATTCTCTATAGCAGAAAAATCGTTAATATCAACCTCGGCGAAAACAATAGATGCTTTCTTATCAATTTTCTTAGATACAACGGGATGGACGATACCGATTTCGCCTATCTCGATGCCGTCGCAAATCACCTTATTGAGATTGCGTGGGTGCTGATAGGAATGTTCGGCAGCCTTTTTCTCAAATGTGAGAGAGCGGTGCTTCAAGTCATCCGCCATAGTCTCAAGAATATCACGCAACTCAAAATACAGAGCAGGCATAGGCTTAGTCTTAGAATAAAGAGTAATGCCTAATTTTTTGTGTTCTACGCAAAGGTTGTTTTCATCAACAGCTGTAACAACTCTGCCTATCTCAAAGATACCAAAGTCCGTGGCAAAGGAAGTGTTGCTCTTAACCTGGCAAAGCTGTGTAGGAATCATTGAGTTGCGGATAGTCTCGATATTAGGGTTAGTGGCACCCCGGAGCTTAATAACGCCCTCTACATCAATATTGAGTGCTTTAAGTTCATCATAATAAGCCCAAACATATGAATGTAATTCGTGGAGCGAAAATCTCTTTACGAGCAAGTCCTTAATTTTGTCCTCATCAGTCTTTTCGGTAGCAGGTCTGACAGGATAAAGCGGTGAGCGTGTGGTATGAATGTCGAAGTTATCATAGCCGTAGATACGAGTAATTTCCTCGATAATGTCAGCTTTCATAGTAACATCCTTAGTAGCTCTCCAGCTCGGTACAACCACATCGAAAACATCGTCATTCACCTTAGCCTCAAAGCCGAGAGAGGTAAGAGTGCTGATTATAGTATCATTTGAAATCTTGATACCTGTATATTTATCTACAAAGGCTTTGTCAAAATTAAGCTCTACCTTATCGTAGTGATAAGCATATTCATCGGTTAGAGCAGAAACAACAGTTGCCTCGGGATCTGTCTCCCACATAAGATTAACAAATCTGCCGATAGCAGTGACTGTCATCTCAGGGTCAAGAGATTTTTCATATCTCATAGAAGCATCTGTTCTGTGAGAAAGTCTGACTGTAGATTTACGGATAGATGCTGCATCGAATGTAGCCGACTCAAGAGTAAGGGTAGTGGTATCGTCCACAATCTCACTATCAAGGCCGCCCATAATACCTGCAATAGCAACAGGAGTGTCATCGTTGCAAATCATAAGAGTGTTTTCGTCGATATGGCGTTCTACATTATCGAGAGTTTGGAACTCAAAAGGTTTATCGAAGCGCTTAATTCTGATTTTTTCTACCTTGCGTGAGTCAAAAGCGTGCATAGGCTGACCCATTTCAAGCATAAGATAATTTGTAAGGTCTGCAAGGAAATTGATTGCACGCATTCCGCAATAGAAAAGTCTGATACGCATATTGACCGGTGAAACAGTGGCAGTAATATTCTTAACCTGAAGGCAGGAATAGCGTTGACAAAGCGGGTCAACAATCTTCATATCAACCTTAGGAAGATTATCATACTTAGAAAGGTCGGCAGTAGGCATAGGCTTAAGCTCTCTGCCCGAAAGAGCAGCAAACTCACGAGCTATGCCATAATGTCCCCAAAGGTCAGGACGGTTAGTAAGAGATTTGTTATCGACCTCAAAAATAATGTCGTCAATAGCATAAGCCTCCTTTAGGTCTGTACCGTTAGGCAGGTCATCTGTAATATCCATAATGCCGCTGTTATCATCGGAAATGCCGATTTCTTTTTCTGAGCAGCACATACCGTTAGAGGTATAACCGGCAAGGTTGCGTGGAGCAATCTCTATATCGCCGATTTTTGCACCGAGCTTTGCAAAAGCAGTTTTCATACCGACTCTTACATTAGGTGCGCCGCAAACTACATCGACAAGCTCGTCCTCACCTGCATCAACCTTAAGCAAATGGAGTTTTTTGCTGTCGGGGTGAGCCTCAACGGATTTTATTTCTGCCACAACGATGCCGGAAATATCCGAGCCTTTGTGGTAAATATCATTTTCTACCTCTGCTGTAGAGAGTGAAAACTGATTTATAAGTTTCATTAAATCAAGACCCGACAAATCGACGAAGTCCTGAATCCAATTCATAGATAAAAACATAATGTCACTCCCCTTTCTTATTCATCATCGGTAAATTGACTCATAGCCTTAAGGCTGCCACCGTTAAGGTCACGAATATCTTTTATACCGTATTTCATCATAACAAGTCGTGTAAGTCCAAGTCCAAAAGCGAAGCCCGTATATTTTTCGGGGTCAATTCCGCCCATACGAAGAACATCGGGATGAATCATACCGCAAGGGCAAAGCTCAAGCCAGCCGCTGTGCTTACAGGACGGACAGCCCTCGCCGCCGCAGATAAGGCAGCTGATGTCAAGTTCAAAGCCCGGCTCAACGAATGGGAAAAATCCCGGGCGAAGTCTGACCTTAATGTCCTTTTGGAACACCTCGGACAACATAGTTTTCATAAAGTAGATAAGGTTTGAGATGGAAATATCCTTGTCTACCATCATACCTTCCATTTGGAAGAATGTATTTTCATGGCAAGCATCGGTAGCCTCATTACGAAAACATCTGCCGGGGAAGATAGCTTTGATAGGAACACCCTGCTCCTCAAGAGGCTTTTTATACTTTCTGAGAATAGCATTTTGGGCAGCGGAGGTCTGGGACTTAAGGAGCTGTCCGTTTTCGAGATAATAGGTATCCTGCATATCACGAGCCGGATGGTCTTTTGGCACATTAACTGCCTCAAAGCACTCATAGTCTGTAACAACCTCGGCGTAATCCTCTACAGTAAAGCCCATAGACTCAAATATCTGTTCACACTGACGCTGAACAAGGGTGACAGGATGATATGAGCCTCTCGCCAAATTTGCCGGCATAGAGAGGTCAAATTCCGGCATAAGTTCGATTTCTTTTTCAATTTCCTTCTGCTTCAGCTCTTCGGTTTTTTCGGCAATTTTCTTTGCTACTATACCTTTGAGCTCATTGACCTGCTGACCGAATGACTTTTTTTCTTCGTTAGAGAGTTCTCTCATTCCTTTTAGCAAGTCGGTAACAGAGCCTTTTTTGCCGAGATAGGAAACACGAATATTCTCTATATCAGTCAAGGCGCTGATTTGGGACAATTCTTTTTCAAAGCGGTCTTGGAGACCTTTGATTTTTTCGTCCATAATTCCCTCCATATAAAAAATAATAATTAACTGAATTTTGGCAACAAAAAAACTCCGCCCCATTGAGACGAAGTAATCCGTGGTACCACTCAAATTACAGCAAATATGCTGTCACTCAAACACTTTAACGCAGTGATACGTCCGCCTTAGTTGCTCGGCGGCTGCTCCCAGGCTGAAATTCGTACCGTATGTCCTATGTGTTTGCACCGACCACACATTCTCTGAAAGGAGCAATACAGAACTACTTACACCTGTTCCTCACATTTTGCTATTAAATTATAACCTCTCGACTGTTACAAGTCAAGGATTTTGGGCGTTAGAATACAAAAAAACTAAAAAAACTATTGAAATTATACAAAAATGTGTATATAATGAATAAGTACAGTTATACATTGAGATATGTATAGACTAAACGGAGGTGACTTTACTGTGACTGATAAGACAATGACCTTTAAGATCAGCAATGACAATGAGGACATCATGAAGGAGACGCTTACACAGGTCTTTGATGCTCTCCAAGAAAAAGGCTATAATCCAATCAACCAAATAGTAGGATATATTTTGTCCGAGGATCCTACCTACATCACCACTCACAAGAACGCAAGAAGTTTGATTAGACGCATTGACCGTGATGAGCTTCTTGCCGAAATGGTAAAGTCCTATCTCGGCTAACGAAAAATAAAAAGGAGGACTTACCTTTGGCTAAAGAAAAGTTTTTGGAATACAAAGGAAAACCTTTGGTCAGATCCGGCAACACAATATACTACGGTAATATGAACGATCCGTATGTAGTATGCCTGACCGTAAAGAATGCAGACGACCTGAAGGACATCACATTAGCAAAAGATGTAACCATTCAGCTGCTGAGCACAGACGATACCGTATCGCCTAAAGACAGAATAATCAAGAAGAGCGAAAAAGACGGTCTCTTCACTGCATTAGACTTAGGCGCAACATGGCTTGAGCGTCAGCTAAAAAAAGAATCAAAGTAAAAGCAGAATGTATGAGAAATCATACATTCTTTTTTTATACAAATTTTTATACAAAAAAGAAATCATCGGCTGAGCGCCGATGATTTTTCAATTTTGTTAGATTAAAGCTGATTGATTTCGTCTACGATAGACTCCATCTTATTTTCGAGAGCTTCTGCGGAGAAGTCTGTGTCAGCCTCTACTGCATCTTTGTTATTTCTGCGAGAGATAAGTTCGTCAAGAATTTTAGCGTGCTCCTTGTCGGACATAGCATACTTGAGTGTAGGCAGTGCCGAAAGAGCCATACCGATAGCCGGTGGGATAGAGATAAGGAAGAACATAGCAGCTGCATACTTACCTACACCTGAGCCGCCGTCGTATGTAATAAAACTTGCGCCCTTTTCGATAGCCTTATTGAGCTTATCAACATTTGCGCCGCTGTAGCCTACGATAGAATATACTACAGAAGAAATGATGGTAGCAAGACCTGCGGAAAGTTTTGTAATAAAACTCTGGCCTGAGAAGAACACGCCGTCTGTACGAACGCCGTTGTGATACTCCTCATAGTCTACACAGTCGGCAATCATAATGGACTGAAGTACATTGATACCGCCGAAAGAAGCGCTTGCAAAAAGCATACATACGCCGATAACGATTGACCATCCTACAGTGGTAAGGTCGCCGCCGGAAACTTTGTAGAATACAAAGATAAGAGCAAACGGAATTGCACCGGCGAGAGAATAGAAATTATAAAGTGTTTTCTTTTCAATCTTTTTGATAAGAACAGGAGTAATACCCATAGCAACAAACTGACCGATGAAAAGGCCTGCTGCAACAGAACCAAGACCGATAAGCACCTTGATGTTTATGCCGGTAATCTTGCCTGTCGGGTCAGTATTGAGTATGTTCATTATGTTACCGTTAGCATAGTAATATGTAACGAGAGTCATAGCAACAATCATAAGAAGCTGAATCGGGCTTCTGAGGATACCCGAAATAAGAATCTGTCTGAAAGGCTTATTGCGGAACATAATCTGGAAATTCTCTTTGAAAGTATATGTTCTTTCGGACTTCTCTACACGCTCTCTTGTGCAAACACCTGCAAATTCAAACAGCACAGATGCGATAACCGTCATGATGATTACCGTAACGATAAACGCCTTTTGCATATTGCCGTTGAATGCACCCGAAAGTGCCTGAGCAATCTGTACAACAAGAACGCCGATACCGCCGACACCTGCAACCATACGGGCAAGGCCGAGAATCTTACCACGGTCGTTTTCGTCCTCTGTCATAAGAGAGGTAATGCCCCATAGAGGAATATCACAAACAGTAAAGCACATACCCCAAGCAATGTAGGAAATACCTGCCCATGCTACGATAAGCACTTTTTGGGTAGTAGTTGTTGCGTTAGCATAGTTTCCGTTAAGGAAAGTAAGGATAGTAACTACTCCGATAATGCCTGGGAAAATAATCAAGTACGGTCTGCACTTGCCCCATTTTGTTTTTGTTTTGTCAACGATAGTACCCATCATCGGGTCGTTGATTGCGTCCCAAATTCTTGCAATGGTCATAATCCAACCAAGAGCCATAGCCGGAAGACAAATTACATTTTGGAAATAGAAGTAAAGTCCTGTGGCAACAATGTTGTAAATAAGGTTCTGACCGAACATGCCAACAAGGTAGCCGCCGAGTTCTTTACCGGTATAGGTGCGCTTTGTTTCACCCATATAAACACCCCTTTTTAATTAGACTATTGAAATATTACCATATTTCAAAGCTAATATCAAGGATAATTTATATATTATGTATAAATTATGCTATATGTGCAATAATTGCACACAGAGAGGTGCCCACAACAAGCGGTACAAAAAAAGCGACAGTCGTCCATTTAAGTGACTTAGTTTCCTTATACACAGTAATGAGAGTGGTAGAACAAGGAAAATGGAACATGGAAAATATGCAGGTGCAAAGTGCGGTAGTTGTCGTCCAGCCATTCGACACAAGAACATCTCGCAAAGAAGTAAGGGAAGTCGCATCGGACAGTGTTCCACCTGACAGATACGCCATAAGTGCAATAGGAATAACTATCTCATTAGCAGGAAATCCAAGAATAAATGCAATAAGCAACACTCCGTCCATGCCGAGAAAGTGCCCTACTCCATCTAATGCAGAGCACATAGAATTAAGAAGCGTTCCGTCTGAAGTTTTTATGTTGGCCAAAAGCCAAATGACAAGTCCGGCAGGAGCGGCAACTGCTACAGCCCGCAGAAGCACAAACAGTACCTTTTCCTTTATACTGACAAGCACGGTCTTGAGTATATTAGGTTTTCTGTACGGAGGCATTTCCATAATCAACGGTGAACTATTACCTTTTAGGATTGTGGCTGACAAAAGCTTTGTTACCAAAAGCGTCATAAGCACAGACAAACATAAAAAACCGAACAATATCATAGATGAGCCAAAAGTTCCGGCAGAAAAGAACATAGTTATAATTGCTATAAGCAGTGGGAAACCGCTACAAACACTGCTACCCTTTTCGTAAAATATTCTGCACATTTATCCAATCGGCAGAGGATATTATTCCGCTGTGGAAGCCAACGGTAACCACCCAAGATGAAGGAATATTTTTCGGAGCGCCGTGTTTTGAATAATTACGCCGATTATAAACAGATACGCCGTAGTGACCGTCCCAAGAGCGCAGACAAGGCTTTATTGTACAACCTATACCACTGAGCCAGCTATACATATCCCCATCTGCTACAGAGTACACAGGATTATTGAGCAGTGAATATATACCTTGTCGGCTAAAGGGCTTTTTTGTGTGAGGAGACACAATATTTTTCTTTTCCAAATCACGATAGGTAGCCGATAAAGAACGGAGATGAGAATATGTATCGAATATTATCTTAGGTATATAAGAATTTTCGTCACATTTCAGCACCGTAAATGTCTTTTTGTCATCGCCAGAAGGAGAAAATTCTATTTTTGCGGCAGAATAACCGACCGGCGAAGTTCCTCCCATCCACTGTCCGTTTTGCGCCAAAAGGAGCATATTGTCTTTTACTCTCTGAGCAATAGTCTCACGCTCAAGCTGAGCAAACACAGAAGCCATATACATCATTGCTCTGCCCATAGGTGTGGAGGTATCGAAGTGCTCTCGGATACAAACAAGTTTTACGCCTAAAGAATCTGTGGTTTGGGCGATGGTACAAAAATCCTCAACATTCCTACTCAAGCGGTCAAGGCGATAGCACACAACAAAATCAAAATTCTTGACAGAAGTCATCATAGCTTTAAAGGCAGGGCGATTTGTGTCCTTGGCAGAATAACCGTCATCGCAAAACTCGGTAATTTCTGCGCTCGGCGACAAAAAGGAGGCAACATAATCTCTGCACATTCTTATTTGATTTTTGACCGACTCCCCCGTTTCACTCAAGACCGACTTTCGTGCATAGAGTGCAACTCTCAAAAAAATCACCTCCGTACATAATACGAAGGTGATGATTTATTTATCATAATTTTCTAAAAAAGAATGCTTGACGCCGTTCTGCTTATATGCGATTACGGTATCAATGTTTACATTTTCAACACTGCGAAAGATATTACTCTCTACCTGTGAATTGACCTTTTTTAATTCTCTTATCATATGCTTGACCTCTTGGCGCTTTGATGCGTTGTCGGGATTACAGGAGGTACAGGTATCTGTAAACTTGCAGGCACATTGAATAAAGTGCAAATTGTTATAATCTCGCCAATGCTTTATGTCATCCTCACGAATGAGATACATCGGGCGAATAAGCTCCATTCCATCAAAATTAGTGCTGTGGAGCTTTGGCATCATAGTCTGCACCTGACCGCCGTAGAGCATACCCATAAGCACAGTCTCAATCACATCGTCATAGTGGTGGCCCAGAGCGATTTTGTTACAGCCGAGTTCCTTTGCTTTATTGTACAAATGGCCTCTGCGCATACGGGCACAAAGATAACATGGTGATTTTTCGATATGTAGCACCGACTCAAATATATTAGACTCAAACACTGTGATAGGAATACCCAAGAGTTTAGCATTCTTTTCTATAATCTCTCTGTTTTCGGGGCTGTAGCCTGGGTCCATAACAAGAAAAACAACCTCAAACGGAAACTTATTGTGTCGCTTAAGCTCCTGAAATAGCTTAGCCATAAGCATAGAATCCTTGCCGCCGGATATGCAGACAGCTATTTTATCACCCGGCTGAATAAGGGCGTAATCGTTAAGTGCGGCTGTAAACTTGCTCCAAATAGCCTTATGAAACTTTTTGTTTATACTGCGTTCAATCTCTTTTGTTCGTGTGGTATCGTCGGTCATTTGAGACAGCATCCAACCGTAGTAGCCTTCTTTTAGGTTGACGGCATCGTAGCCTGCGTCACGCAGATTTTCTGCTACTGTGTCGGAAATAATACCGCTCTTACAGCATATAACAAGCTGTTTATCCTTAGGCAGTACAGAATAATCCTTTTCTAATCGGCTCTGAGGAATGTTTATTGCCCCCGAGATTGAGCCATAAGAAAAGGCAATTTCATCTCTTATATCCACAACCAAGTAAGGCTCGGTTTTTCTTTTTAATTCTTCTACAGTAATTTGTTCCATAACTAT